>NZ_JACMYO010000053.1 GCF_020889685.1 Bradyrhizobium oropedii | reverse complement strand
CCGAGCGCGATCGGCAGCGTGCCGAAGATCGCCGCGAACGTCGTCATCATGATCGGGCGGAAGCGCAGCAGCGCCGCCTCGCGGATCGCGTGCTCGGCGCTGAGGCCGACGCGGCGGCGTTCCAGTGCGAAGTCGACCATCATGATCGCGTTCTTCTTGACGATGCCGACCAGCATCACAATGCCGATCATCGCGATCACCGACAGCTCCATCCCGAACAGCATCAGCGTCAGGATCGCGCCGATGCCGGCAGACGGCAGGCCGGAGATGATCGTGATCGGGTGGATGAAGCTCTCATAGAGAATGCCTAGGATCACGAAGGCCGCGAACACCGCGGCGAGGATCAGCACGCCCTGCCCGCGCAGCGAATCCTGGAACACCTGCGCGGTGCCGGAGAATCCGGTCGCAATCGTCGGCGGCAGATTTGCGGTCTGCTCGAGCTCGGTGATCTTGTCGACGGCGTAGCCGAGCGAATTGCCGGGCGCGAGGTTGAACGAGATCGTCACCGCCGGCTGCTGGCCCTGGTGGTTGATCTGCAGCGGTCCGACCGACGGCACGAGCCGCGCCACCGCATCGAGCGGAATGGTCTGGCCGTTCGCGGTCTTCATGTAGAGCTTCGACAGATCGGACGGATCGACGCGGAACTGCGGCTGCACCTCCAGGATGATCTGGTAGTCGTTCGACGGCATGTAGATGGTGCCGACCTGCCGCGCGCCGTAGGCGTTGTAGAGCTGGTTACGGACCTGATCGACGGTGACGCCGTAGACCGCCGCCTTCTCGCGGTCGATGTCGACCGTCATCTGCGGGTTCTTGATGTAGAGGTCGGTGGTGACGTCGAGCAGCCCCGGGATCTTCTCGATCTTGTCGCGCATCTCCGGCGCCAGCCGGTAGAGCGACTCGGTATCGCCGCTCTGCATCACATATTGATATTGGCTCTTCGAAATGCGCCCGCCGATGTTGAGGTTCTGGACGCTCTGGAAGAACGCCTGCATGCCCGGGATCTCGCGCGCCTTCTGGCGCAGCCGCCCGATCACGACCGCGGCGTTGTCACGGGTCTTCTGCGGCTTCAGCGCGATGAACAGCCGGCCGTAATTGGTGGTCGGATTGGGACCGCCGGAACCAACGGTGGAATTGATGTAGTCGATCGCCGGATCGGTGCGCATCACCTCGACCAGCGCCTGCTGGCGCACCTTCATCGCCTCGAACGAGGTGTCGGTCGCGGCCTCCGTCACGCCGATCAGGAAGCCGGTGTCCTCCTGCGGAAAGAAGCCTTTCGGCACGATCATGTAGAGATAGACGGTGCCGCCGAGCGTCGCGAGCGTCACCACCAGCATCAGGGCTTTCTTGGCCAGCACCCAGTCGAGCGCCCATTCATAGGCGCGCAGCCAGGCTTCGAACATCGCCTCGAATACGCGCAGCACGATGTTCGGTCGCTTGGTCGCATCATGCGCGCGCAGCACGCGGGCGCACAGCATCGGCGTTAAGGTCAGCGACACGAAGCCGGAGACGATGATCGCGACCGAAATGGTGACTGCGAATTCACGGAACACGCGGCCGACGATACCGCCCATCAGCAGCACCGGGATGAACACGGCGATCAGCGAGAAGGTGATCGAGATGATGGTGAAGCCGATCTCGCGGGCGCCCTTCAGCGCCGCCTCGAACGGCTTCATGCCGTGCTCGATATGGCGGACGATGTTCTCCAGCATGACGATGGCGTCGTCGACCACGAAGCCGACCGAAAGCGTCAGCGCCAGCAGCGTCATGTTGTTGATCGAGTAGTCCAGCGCGTACATCACCGCGCAGGTGCCGAACAGCGAGATCGGCACCGCCAGCGCCGGAATGAAGGTTGCGGACGCCGAGCGCAGGAACAGGAAGATCACCAGGATCACGAGAGCGACTGCGATCAGCAGGGTCTCCTCGACGTCGCTGACCGCCTGCCGGATCGAGACCGAACGGTCCATCATCACCTGCATGGTCACCGAGGGCGGGATCGCGGCGCGCAGCGACGGCAGTTTTGCGAGAACGGCGTCGACCACCGCCACCGTATTTGCGTCGGGCTGCTTCTGGATCGCGAGCACGATCGCGCGCTCATCGTTCATCCAGGTCGCGATCTTGTCGTTCTCGACGCTGTCATAGACCTTGGCGATTTCGTCGAGCCGGACCGGCGAGCCGTTGCGCCAGGCCACGTAGATCTGGCGGTAGTCGGCCGCCTTGTCCATCTGGCCGGAGGCCTGCAGCGCGACGTCCTGCTTGGGGCCGTTGAGCGTCCCGACCGGCGTCGAGGAGTTGGCGCGCGACACCGCGGCGCGGATGTCCTCCATCGAGACGCCACGGGCGGCCGCGGCCTCCGGATCGGCCTGGACGCGGATCGCAAATTTCTGCGCGCCGTAGATCAGCACCTGGGCGACGCCCGGCAGCTGCGACAGCGCCTGCCCGATCGTGATGTCACCATATTCGTTGACCGCCGACAGCGGCAGCGTCGCCGATCCCAGCGAGACGAACAGCACCGGGAAGTCCGCCGGGTTCACCTTCCGGAAGCTCGGCGGGATCGTCATCTCGATCGGCAGCCGGCGCTGCGCGATGGTCAATGCGGTCTGCACGTCGAGCGCGGCGGCGTCGATGTTGCGGTTGAGGTCGAACTGAATCGTGATGACGCTCGTGCCCTGCGACGAGTTCGAGTTCATCGATGAGATGCCGGCAATGGTCGAGAGCTGACGCTCGATGATGCCGGCGACCGAGGCCGCCATGGTGTCGGCGCTGGCGCCGGGCAGCGTGGCCGTGACCGCAATGGTCGGGAAGTCTACCTTGGGCAGCGCCGAGACCGGCAGCAGGCGAAAGCCGAACACACCGAATGCAATGATCGACGCCGTGATCAGCGTCGTCATCACCGGGCGGCGGATGCAGAGCTCGGACAGCGTCATCGGTCAGGCTCCGGCCTTGCGCGCCCGCAGCTCGACCCGCGATCCCTCCGACAGCAGCAATTGGCCGTCGACGACGATGCTTTCAGCGCCCGCCAATCCGTCTGAGATCACCGATGAGCCCTGGAAGGTGCGATCGACCTTGACCGGTTGGACCTTGGCGACGCCGTCCTTGACGATGAAGACGAAATTGCCGTTCTGGCTGCGCTGGACTGCAACCGTCGGCACCACGACCGCGTCCTCGCTGCGGATGATCAGCTTGGTCTGCACGATGGTGCCGGGCCACAGCGTCTCGCTCGCATTGTTCATGATGCCGCGCACGGTCACCATGCCGGTGGTCGCATCGACGGCGTTCTCGACCATCGCGACCTTGCCGCTCTCGGAACGCTGATGGCCGGGAATCGTCGCGATCACCTTGGGATCGCCCTTCCCCATGGCATCGCGCAGATCGACCAGCGCACGCTGCGGGATCGCGAAGGTGACATAGACCGGCGCCATCTGGTTGATGACCGCGAGCGGCTGGGTGTCGGCCGGGCGAACGAAATTTCCGACCTTGACGTTGGCGGCGCTGATCCGCCCCGCGAACGGTGCGCGGATCACGGTGTAGCTCTTCTGGACGCGGAGATTTTCCAGCGCGAACTGGTCGGCCTTGATGGTCCCGATCAGGACGTCGGACTGGGTCTTGGCATTGTCGAGATTGACCTGGGTGGTCGCGCCCTTGCCGACGAGCTCCGTGTAGCGGCGGAGGTCGCGCTGCGCGCCCTCGAGCTGGGCCTGGTCGCGGGCGAGCACGCCCTCGGCCTGCTCGATCTGGGCGTCGATCTGCCGCGCGTCGAGCATAAACAGCAGGTCGCCTTCATTGACCCTGGCGCCGTCCTCGAAATGCACCGAGACGATGGTGGTCTCGAGCCGCGACTTCAGCGCCACGCTGGAGATCGGCGTCACCTGTCCGATCGCATCGACATCGACCGGCACCGATTTGCGTTCCGCCTTGGCGAGATCGACCGAGACCACACGCGGCCGCGGGATCCCTTGCGTGGTGGCGGCACCGCCACCCATCAATGATGCGCGGGTCATGTAAGCCGCCCCGGCCGCAATGCCGAGAACAGCGACGGTCAGAACCAAATTGCGTTTTTTCATAAGTTTTGCACGTGCGCTGCCGGCTTCCCTTGCGGGCCGGAACGCTTCGCAACTCCCCCGTCGGCAATTGTTACGCCTTGTTTCCGGAGAGGGTTAGCACAGGCGGATCGCCCATGGTATGCCACCAAAGTGAAATAGTGCGGCCTTGGTCCGGTCCCCGGCGTGCGCAGCGCCGGAAATTCGGGCATACCGCGTCGCTTCAGCTTTCCGAATCCCTACCTCATGTCCGCCTCAGTTCTCATCTGCACCTGGGAAGAAGCCCGCGAGCGCTCCCGTGCGATCCGCTACAACGTCTTTGTCGAGGAACAGGGCGTGCCGGTGGAACTGGAATGGGACGACATGGACACCTCGAGCTGGCACGCGCTGGCGTTCGCCGAGGATGGCGCGCCCGTGGCCACAGGTCGGCTTTTGCCCGACGGTGATATCGGCCGGATGGCGGTGCTCAAAGCGGCCCGCGGCACGGGTATAGGCGCGCGGGTGCTGGATGCGCTGATGGCCAAGGCCGCCGAACTCGGCTATCCCGAACTGATCCTGAACGCGCAGACGCAGGCGGAGCCGTTCTACGCGCGCGTCGGTTTCGCGCGGGTCGGCCTCGAATTCGAGGAGGCCGGCATCCCACACATCGAGATGCGGAAGCGCTTGGTCCAAGCGGGGCGCCCGGTTGTGCGCCCCATTAAATGAAGGATGCCCGATGGCAGTTCGCATCGCTACGTGGAACGTCAACTCGGTCCGGCAACGGATCGAACTTCTGGTCGCCTGGCTGAAGGAGTGTTCCCCCGACATCGTCTGCCTGCAGGAGATCAAATGCGTCGACGACGCATTCCCCCGGCTCGAGGTCGAGGCGCTGGGGTATAATGTCGTCACCCACGGCCAGAAGACCTTCAACGGCGTCGCGCTGCTCTCCAAGCTGCCGTTCGACGAGACCAAGTCGGGCCTCGCCGGCGACGACGAGGACGCCCACGCCCGCTTCCTCGAAGGCGTCGTCACGCTGAAACAGGGCGTGGTGCGGGTCGCGTGTCTTTACCTGCCCAATGGCAACCCTGCGAACACCGACAAATATCCCTACAAGCTCAAATGGATGTCGCGGCTTCTTGAGTACACGCGGGAACGGCTTAAGGCCGAGGAGCTGCTGATCCTGGCCGGCGACTTCAACGTCATTCCGGCCGCCCGCGACGTCTACAATCCGGCCGCCTGGGCCGACGACGCCCTGTTTCGGCCGGCGACACGCGAGGCCTTCCAGTCGCTGCTCGGCCTCGGCCTCACCGATGCGCTGCGCGCGGTCAATGACGAGCCCGGTCAGTACACCTTCTGGGATTATCAGGCCGGTGCCTGGCAGAAGAACTGGGGCCTGCGCATCGACCATCTCTTGATGTCGCCGCAGGCCAGCGACCGGCTGATCGATGTCGGCATCGACAGCTATGTCCGCGCCTGGGAGAAGCCGTCCGACCACGTTCCGGTCTGGGCCGATCTCGATCTCGAGACCGCCTGAGCGTTGCCAGCCAAGCGACCCGCCGGGCCCCGGGATATCAGTCCCGGCGGCCTCTAATCGCGGCGGCCCTGCACCCAGTGCTCGAGCATCTGCAACGCCATGGCGCGATCGTCTTCGGACGCCTTGGCGATCGCCCGGTTGTAGCTTTCCTTGATCCAGGCCTCTTCCGGCGTCGCGCTGTCGCGCGCCAGCGTCAGCCACATCAGGCCGCGTGCCCGCTGCGGCGGCAGCCGGTCGCCGTTGAACAGCATCTGGCCAAGCAGCGCCTGCGCCTGATGCTGGCCCTTCTGGGCGGCAAGGCCCAGCCAGCGCGCGCCATAGCGGAAATCGTCCCGCGAGGCGTCCGGCGTCTTCAGGTAAAGCCGGGCAAGGTCGTACTGGGCGTCGGCATTGCCGAAATAGGACGCGGCATAGGAGAACATCTCCCGTGCCCGTTCGGTGTCCGCCTTCACCTTGGAATTGGGAATGCCGCTCAGATAATAGCGGCCGAGCGCCACGAAGGCGTTGGCCACGATCGAGGCCTGCGGCGCCGACGGCGAGTCCTCGGCATGCGCATTGGCGATCCGGCTGAAATACTCGAAGGCGCGCATGTCATCCTGGATGACACCGTCGCCCTCGGCGTACATCTTGCCGAGCTTCCACTGCGCCACCGGGTGGCCGCCCTCGGCCTGGTACTGCAGCGTGCTGAAGGAGGAGGTCGGCGAGGTCGCCGCAGGGGCCACCGGCGTGGCGGCCCGCTTCAGGGCACCGGCCGTGCCGGGCTGCGGAGCGACCACCGGAAGAACGGTATCCTGGGGGCTGACCGGGGCGCCGTCGAAGCCGAATCCGGGGCCCGCCACTGGAATGGCCCCTAACGCAAACGCAAATATCGCACGCTTAAACGTCCGCATAACACTGTTTCTCGTACGCGCCACCCGGATGGGTGACTGCGCCATCCACCGCCGGCCCCACTTGCTCGGCGTACTTCCACAGCGCACCAGATGTATGGTTCGTCGCGCGAGGGGCCCATTTGGTCTTACGATTTGCGAGTTCGGCGTCGCTCAAATTTACGTTAAGGGTGCCGGCGACCGCATCGATCTCGATGATGTCGCCGTCTTGCAACAACCCGATCGGCCCGCCGACGGCCGCTTCAGGTCCAATATGGCCGATGCAGAAGCCACGGGTGGCACCGGAGAACCGGCCATCGGTGATCAGGGCAATCTTGCCGCCCATCCCCTGCCCGGTCAGCGCCGCCGTGGTCGCCAGCATCTCCCGCATCCCGGGACCGCCCTTCGGTCCCTCGTAGCGGATCACAATCACTTCGCCTTCCTTGTAGGTGCGCTTCTGCACCGCCTCGAAGGCGTCTTCCTCGCGGTCGAAGCACCGGGCCGGACCGGTAAACCTCAGGTTGGACATTCCCGCGACCTTCACGATCGCACCCTCCGGAGCGAGATTACCCTTCAGTCCGACAACGCCACCTGTCACGGTGATCGGATTGTCGGCGGGCCGCACCACGTCCTGGTGCGGATTCCATTTCACGCTTTTGAGGTTTTCGGCGATCGTTCGGCCAGTGACGGTCAGGCAATTCCCGTGCAGGTGGCCATTGTCGAGCAGCGTTTTCATCAGCAGCGGAATGCCGCCAACTTCAAACATGTCTTTGGCAACATAACGGCCGCCCGGCTTCAAATCCGCGACGTAAGGAGTCTTTTTGAAGATTTCGGCAACGTCGAACAAATTGAATTTAATGCCGCACTCATGCGCGATGGCCGGCAGGTGCAGCGCAGCATTGGTCGAACCACCTGAGGCTGCAACCACGGCCGCAGCATTTTCAAGGGCTTCCCGGGTGACGATGTCGCGGGGCCGGATGTTTTTCTTGATCAGCTCCATCACCTTCTCGCCGGCGGCAGAGCAGAAGGCGTCGCGGATCTCGTATGGCGCCGGAGCCCCGGCCGAATACGGAAGCGCGAGGCCAATCGCCTCGGACACAGTCGCCATGGTGTTGGCGGTGAATTGGGCGCCGCAGGCGCCGGCCGACGGGCACGCCACCCGCTCGATTTCGTCCAGGTCCTCGTCCGACATGGCGCCGACCGAGTGCTTGCCGACCGCCTCGAACATGTCCTGCACGGTCACCGGCTGCCCGCGGAAGTTGCCGGGCAAAATCGAGCCGCCATAGATGAAGATCGATGGCACGTTGAGCCGGACCATCGCCATCATCATGCCCGGCAGCGACTTGTCGCAGCCGGCGAGCCCGACCAGCGCATCATAGGAGTGACCGCGGACAGTCAGCTCGACCGAATCGGCAATGCATTCCCGCGACGGCAGCGACGAGCGCATGCCGTCATGGCCCATGGCGATGCCGTCGGTCACGGTAATGGTGCAGAACTCGCGCGGCGTGCCGCCGGCCGACGCCACGCCCTTCTTCACCGCCTGCGCCTGGCGCATCAGCGAAATGTTGCACGGGGCAGCTTCATTCCAACATGAAGCAACGCCGACAAAGGGTTGATGAATCTGGGCTGTCGTCAGCCCCATCGCGTAGAGATAGGACCGATGCGGTGCGCGCTCAGGGCCCTCCGTCACATGACGGCTCGGCAGCCTGCCCTTGATGTTCGTCTTGGCGTCCATCCTGGCGTCCAATCGCGACCCTGTTTCCCGCGCTCTTTCCTCCATCAACGCCGGAACCCGAAAAAATGTCCCGTCGTCGGAGCGCTGGCTATTCAGCTAGGTGAATATCCTTTCATGTCGGGGTGTGGCCAAAAAGCGGCGCAACTACCAACCGGCTGTGTTTAGGGTTAAATGTTCAAACACAGTTGCGAAAACGCAACAATCGTGGCCGCCGGGCAACCATGTATTACCGGTCCTTATGGAAACCTTACAGTCGCCTGACCAAACAGCCGTAGGGCTGACGTCTAGCGACAGAACTCGCCTGAGTTGTGGATGAGGTTGTCGAGGTTGTCGCCCTCTCTCACGCCGCGCTCGTGACGAGCGCGAAGCGCCCCGCGACCGGGCGAGACGGCAAAATCGTACACGTGAGTTACATTTCTGATAAAGCGCAATACCTTGTCGAGAGGATTGCGCTGTCGGGGAAACTCTCCCAGCCATGCCGGACCGCACTTCAATCGGTCAACGTCGCTGTCGGGAAGAATTTAGTTCTATGCAATAATTATTCTGCACTAGACGCTGCCGAAGTAGTAGCGTCGCAACTCCCTCAGTAACAGTCAGGGACACGCCCGCCATGTCTGCTCTTCAAGCAAAGCTGGAACGATTTGAGGTCCTCGCCGACGAATGCGAGCTGATCGCTAGCAGGACGTTGGATGGGAGCAACCGCGAACTATACCAGCGGCTGGGCGGGCACTATCGCGAGCTGGCGACCGACATGCGGGCCGTCATCGCGACGATCGATGCTACGGCAGCGTAAGAAAAAGGGCCGCTCGAAACAACAAGCGGCCCAAGTCTAGGGAGGAAACGCCCTCAAGGAGGGCGGCGACAGCGCAAGGCGCTGCCGCATGATCGTCATATGGGTTGAGAGGCGAGCTTCGGGAGCCCAGATTGCGCAAGCCAGGGGCGCGCCGTGTGCGCCTTGAATCTGCGCTTCGCAGCGCATAAATCCAGCGCGACCGCCGCAACGCAGGCTCGACGACACAGGCCCCCGCCTTCGCTCTTTGAGCCGCGAGGAACAAACTCCCCCATCCATCCTACAATTTACGATTTTACGAGGCGCTTCCGCTTCGCGTTCAGCGCGGATGCAACACGGCTGACCGGCGGGCGGCCGAGCAACCCCGCGACCTCGTTCGTGGTGGCCAGCAACCTGTCCATGTCGATCCCGGTTTTCACGCCCATACCCTCCAGCATGTAGACGACATCCTCGGTCGCGACGTTGCCGGTGGCGCCGGGCGCATAGGGGCAGCCGCCGAGACCGCCGGCGGCGGAATCGATGACGCGGACGCCCTCCTCCATGCCGGCATAGAGATTGGCGAGCGCCTGGCCGTAGGTGTCGTGGAAGTGCATTGCGAGGTTACCGACCGGAAGCTCGGCGCCGACCGCACGCAGCACCTCCTTGGCCTTGACCGGCGTGCCGACGCCGATGGTGTCGCCAAGCGAGATTTCGTAGCAGCCGAGATCCCACAGGGTCACGGCGAGGTCGGCGACCGCCTTTGGCTTGATCTCGCCGTCGAACGGACACCCCAGCACGCAGGAGACATAGCCGCGCACCTTGACGCCATCGGCCTTGGCGCGCGCCAGCACCGGCTTGAAGCGCTCGATCGATTCCGCGATCGAGCAATTGATGTTGGCGCGCGAAAAGCCTTCGGAGGCCGCCGCAAACACCGAGACCACCTTGGCGCCGGCCGCGCGGGCCGCGTCATAGCCCTTCTCGTTCGGCACCAGCACGTGGAATTCGGCGTCCTTGACGTGACTGACACCGCGCAGCACCTGCTCCGAGCTTGCCATCTGCGGGATCGCCTTCGGCGACACGAAGGCGCCGACCTCGACGGTGTTGAGCCCCGCCGCCACCAGCGCCTCGACGAAGGCGATACGCGCCTCGACGCTGACCGGCGTCTTCTCGTTCTGGAGGCCGTCGCGCGGCCCCATCTCGACGATGTGGATCTGATCGCTCATGACGCGGCCGCAGGCTCGACTTCGGCAAGCTCGACGCCCTCGCCGACGATGTCGCCGACTTTGCATTTGAGCTTCTTCAGCACGCCTGCGTAAGGCGCGCGCAGGGTCTGCTCCATCTTCATCACTTCCAGCGTCAGGATCGGCGCGCCCTTCTCCAGGGTCGCGCCCTCCTCGGCCAGCAGCGCGACCACGGTGCCCGGCAAGGGTGCCACGATCTTGTCCTCGCCGACCTGCTCCTCGCTCTCGCCGCCGAACGGATCGACCCAATGCAGGTCGAAGCGGCCGTTGCGGGTGCGCAAGTAGAGTTCGTGGCCCTCGATGACCGAAGCGACGCGCGACTTGAGGCCGTCGAGCGTCAAGTCAAAGCCGTCATCGCCGGATGACGAGATCTCAAATCCAATCTCGCGCCCGCCGATCGAGAGCGTCGACGGTCCGTTGCCGTAGTGCAGCGTGATGGTGTGGGCAGGCTCGTGGCCCTGCCGGAACGAAAACACCCGCTGGCGGCGGCCGACCGGCATCCAGCCGAAAGCCTGCCAGGGCGAGCTGGCTTCGCTCCGCGTCGCCTTCTGCTCATGGTTGACGATCGCAGCCACCGCCGCGCAGAGCTCGAACTCGCCGGCTGCGCCAGTACCGGCCGTCAGGTTTTTCAACTCGCGCTCGATGAAGCCGGTATCGATTGCATTGGCCCGCGTCTGCGGATGCGTCACCAGTGCCGACAGGAACGGGATGTTCGTGACGATGCCGCGGACATCGGTCTGTTCCAGCCCGCGATTGAGCTTCTCGATCGCCCCCTCACGCGTCGGCGCCCAGGCGATCACCTTGGCGAGCATCGCGTCGTAATAAGGAGAGACGTTGTCGCCGCTGCGATAGCCGGCATCGATCCGCAGGCCATCGCCCTCCGGTGGCGTCCGCCAGGTCTTGATGCGGCCGACCGAGGGCATGAAGTTCTTCTGCGGATTTTCCGCGTAGACGCGCGCCTCGATGGCATGTCCGTTCAGCTTGATCTCGTCTTGCTTCAGCGGCAGCGCCTCGCCGAACGCGACGCGGAGCTGCCATTCGACGAGATCGACGCCGGTGATCAGCTCGGTGACGGGATGCTCGACCTGCAGGCGGGTGTTCATCTCGATGAAGAACACGTCCTTGCCGTCGGAGACGAACTCGATGGTGCCGGCACCCACATAATTGACCGCCCCGGCGGCTTTTCGCGCGGCTTCGCAGACCGTGTCGCGCTGCGCGGCGTTCAGGGTCGGCGAAGGCGCCTCCTCGATCACCTTCTGGTGCCGCCGTTGCAGCGTGCATTCGCGCTCCCACAGCGAGAGCAGATTGCCATGGCTGTCGCCGATGATCTGCACCTCGATGTGACGCGGGTTCTGCACGTATTTCTCGATCAGCATACGGTCGTCGCCGAATGCCGCCTTGGCCTCGCGCTTGGCGCTGGTGATCGCGGCCGCAAGGTCTGCCGCCGCATTGACCACGCGCATGCCGCGGCCGCCACCGCCGGCAGATGCCTTGACCAGCACAGGGAAGCCGATCCGGGTCGCAGCCTCCGCCAAGGTCGCCTCGTCCTGGGCCTCGCCGTGATAGCCCGGCACCAGCGGCACGCCGGCCTTCTCCATCAACGCCTTCGAACCGGATTTCGAGCCCATCGCGGTCATCATCGCGGCGGTCGGGCCGACGAACACCAGACCGGCATCGAGGCAGGCCTGAGCGAACTCGGCATTTTCGGACAGGAAGCCGTAGCCGGGATGCACGGCCTCCGCCCCGGTCTGCTTTGCGGCCGCGATCACGCGTTCGATGTTGAGATAGCTGTCGCGCGCCCGTGCCGGCCCTAGCAGCACGGCCTCGTCGGCCAGCGCGACATGCATGGCGTCGCGGTCGGCCTCGGAATAGACCGCGACGGTGCGCAGGCCCATGGCGCGCGCCGAGCGGATGACGCGGCAGGCGATCTCGCCGCGGTTGGCGATCAGAAGCGTACGGAAACGCCGGTAGAGTTTTGAGCGGTCCATGGTCAGATCCTGGGTCACATCCTGAACAGGCCGAATTTCGTCGGCTCGATCGGCGCGTTGGCGGCGGCCGAGAGACCGAGCCCGAGCACCAGGCGGGTGTCGGCGGGATCGATCACGCCGTCGTCCCAGAGCCGCGCGGTGGCGTAATAAGGATTGCCCTGCTTCTCGTATTGCGCCCGGATCGGCTCGCGGAATTTGTCTTCCTCCTCCGCCGACCAGCTCTCGCCCTTGGCCTCGATGCCGTCGCGCTTGACCTGGCTCAGGACCATCGAGGCTTGCTCGCCGCCCATCACCGAGATGCGCGCGTTCGGCCACAGCCAGAGGAAGCGCGGACTGTAGGAGCGGCCGCACATGCCGTAATTGCCGGCGCCGTAGGAGCCGCCGATCACGACGGTGAACTTCGGCACCCCGGCGGTCGCAACCGCCGTCACCAACTTGGCGCCGTCGCGGGCGATGCCGCCGGCCTCGTACTTCTTGCCGACCATGAAGCCGGTGATGTTCTGCAGGAACACCAGGGGAATGCCGCGCTGGCAGCACAGCTCGATGAAATGCGCGCCCTTCAGCGAGCTTTCGCTGAACAGAATGCCGTTGTTGGCGATGATGCCGACCGGATACCCCCAGATATGGGCGAAGCCACAGATCAGCGTGGTGCCGTAGAGCTTCTTGAACTCGTCGAACTCCGATCCGTCGACGATGCGCGCGATGATGTCGTGGACGTCGAACGGCTTGCGGCCGTCGGCGGAGACCACGCCGTAGATTTCCTCGGCGGGAAACAGCGGCTCCTGCGGGGGGCGCATGTTGAGCGGTGCCTTCGCCGGCGGCTTCAGCGTGCCGACGATGCGGCGCGCGATCCCGATCGCGTGGGCGTCGTTCTGCGCATAGTGATCGGTCACGCCCGACTGGCGCGAATGGACATCGGCGCCGCCGAGCTCTTCGGCGGTGACGACCTCGCCGGTCGCGGCCTTCACCAGCGGCGGACCGCCGAGGAAGATCGTGCCCTGATTGCGCACGATGATGCTCTCGTCCGACATCGCCGGCACATAGGCACCGCCTGCCGTACACGAACCCATCACGATCGCGATCTGCGGGATGCCCCGCGACGACATCTGCGCCTGATTGTAGAAGATGCGACCGAAATGCCGCTCGTCCGGAAAGATCTCGTCCTGCAACGGCAGGAAAGCGCCGCCGGAGTCCACCATGTAGACGCAGGGCAGATTGTTCTGCCGCGCGATGTCCTGGGCGCGCAGATGCTTCTTCACCGTCAGCGGGTAATAGGTGCCGCCCTTGATGGTGGCGTCATTGGCGACGATGATGCATTCGCGGCCCGAGATGCGCCCGACGCCGGTAATGACGCTGGCCGAATGCACGTCACCGCCGTACAGCCCGTTGGCGGCCAGCGGCGACAGCTCGAGAAACGCGGTGCCGGGGTCGATCAAGAGATCGACGCGATCACGCGCCAGCATCTTGCCGCGCGAGGTATGCCGCTTGCGCGATGTCTCGCCGCCGCCGCCGGCAACCTGCTTGAGCTTGTCGCGGAGCTCCGCGACCAGGCTGCGCATCACGTCGGCGTTGCGGGCGAATTCTTGGGATGTGGGATCGATCGTCGAATGAAGCGGCATCGGTGTTGCACGTTTCGTTGGAGGACACGGTAGGACGATGAGCGGAGGATTGATCTGTCACCGCCGACGCGGTGACGGCCCCTCACCCCGCCCCTCTCCCTGCGAAGAGCGGGGCGAGGGAGAAGAAACTACGCCGTCTTGGCGAACAGCTCGCGGCCGATCAGCATGCGGCGGATCTCGCTGGTGCCGGCGCCGATCTCGTAGAGTTTTGCATCGCGCAGCAGGCGGCCGGTCGGATAATCATTGATGTAACCGTTGCCGCCCAGGAGCTGGATCGCATCCAGCGCGCATTGGGTGGCCTTCTCCGCGGCATAGAGGATGGCGCCGGCGGCGTCCTCGCGCGTGGTCTCGCCGCGATCGCACGCTTTCGCCACCGCGTAGACATAGGCACGCGAGGCGTTCATCGTGGTGTACATGTCGGCGATCTTGCCCTGCACCAGCTGGAACGAGCCGATCGGCTCGCCGAACTGCTTGCGCTCGTGGACATAGGGCAGCACGACGTCCATGCAGGCCTGCATGATGCCGATCGGCCCCGCCGCCAGCACCGCGCGCTCATAGTCGAGACCGGACATCAAGACATTGACGCCGCGGCCGACTTCATTGAGCACGTTCTCCTCCGGCACCTCGCAATCCTCGAATACCAGCTCGCAGGTGTCGGAGCCGCGCATGCCGAGCTTGTCGAGCTTCTGCGCGGTCGAAAATCCCTTCATGCCCTTTTCGACGATGAAGGCGGTCATGCCGCGCGGACCGGCGTTCGGATCGGTCTTGGCGTAGACCACCAGCGTATCGGCGACCGGGCCGTTGGTGATCCACATCTTGTTGCCGTTCAGGACGAACCGGTCACCCTTCTTATCGGCCCGGGTCTTCATCGACACCACGTCGGAACCGGCGCCGGGCTCCGACATCGCCAGCGAGCCGACATGCTCGCCCGAGATCAGCTTCGGCAGGTATTTGCGCTTCTGCGCGTCGTTGCCGTTGCGGCGGATCTGATTGACGCAGAGGTTGGAATGCGCGCCGTAGGACAGGCCGACAGAGGCCGACGCCCGCGAAATCTCCTCGACCGCAATGCAGTGTTCGAGATAGCCGAGACCCGACCCGCCATACTCTTCCTCGACGGTGATGCCGTGCAGCCCGAGCGCGCCGATCTTCGGCCAGAGGTCGCGCGGAAACTGATTGCTGCGGTCGATCTCGGCGGCGCGTGGCGCGATCTCGTTGGTCGAGAAATCATGCACCGTCTCGCGGATCGCATCCGCGGTCTCGCCAAGGTCGAAGTTGAAGATTGCCGCCTGGTTCGAGGCCATGATCCCTCCCGTGAGATTCATCTTGCAATTAAACGATCATACGTTTTTTTCTTGGCTTCGCAAGCAACCGTGCTATGGTTTGGCGATGAAATCCGCAGTTCATTGAATCTGTTGGGATTTCATGCAATAAACATACGGTCGTTCGCTTGTTTCCTGGTTCTCCCTGACAAGCCAACACCCTCCGAGGCCCCGATGGCACGCACGATCGGCTCACATGGCCCCACGACGCTGGAGGCGATCCGCAAGGCCGGCGTGCGCCTGATCTTCGAGCGCGGCTACGAGGCCATGAGCCTGCGCCAGCTCGCCGCCGAAGTCGGCATCCAGGCAGGCTCACTCTACAACCATATCTCAACCAAGCAGGACCTGCTGTTCGATCTGGTGCAGGACCATATCAACGATTTGCTGCGCGAGCTTGATCTCGCACTCGAGGGCAAGGCCGATCCGGTGGAGCAGCTGCGCGCCTTCGTGGCCTTCCACGTCAGCTATCACATGACCCGCAAGCGCGAGGTCTTCATCGCCAATTCCGAACTGCGCAGCCTCGAAGCGAAGAACTACGACGCCGTGGTGGCGCTGCGCGGCGCCTATGAACAGCGGCTGGCGCAGATCCTCACCGAGGGCGCGGCCGAAGGCGTGTTCGAGGTGGTCGACATCCAGGTCGCGACCTTTGCGATCATCTCGCTGCTCACCGGGCTCTGCACCTGGTACCGTCCCGGCGGCCGCCTGACCCGGGACGCCATCATCGCGGCGCACGAGAAGCTGGTGCTGTCGGGGGTCGCGCCGCAGGCCGCGATCCGTCAGCGCAGCAGCGGCAGCGAAAGCCCGCAGACCGCCGTGGCGGGTTCGTGACCGTGACCGAGCGCCCACAGCTCGATGACATCGACCTGCGGATCCTGGCCGAATTGCAGAGGGACGGCCGGATCAGGATCAACGAGCTCGCCGAGCGGGTCGGCATCACAGCCCCGCCCTGTCTGCGCCGGGTCCGTGCCCTGCGCAGTCGCGGCGTGGTGCAGGCGATCCGCGCCACGCTCGACGAACGGCTGCTGGGCTATGAGGTGACGACCTTCGTCCTGATCCAGCTCGACAGCCAGACCCTGGTGGCGATCGAGGCGTTCGAGGCCACGGTGGCGGCCGTGCCGCGCTTCCTGCAATGCTGGCGGATCTCGGGCGATGCCGATTTCATGCTGAGATGCGTCGCGCCCAGCGTCGACGACATGCGCCAGCAGCTGCTGCAATTCGCAGGGCTGCCCAATGTGCGTAAAATTCGAAGCTTTCCGGTGCTCGGCGTCTCAAAGGATGCGCCGCTGCCGATCCCGGGCGCCCTCGCCGCCAGCCCTGCGAGCTGATTGCCGGGCCTAGTGCGTCCAGGGCTCCCAGCGGCGGAACGCAAAATTGTCGGCATAGGCGACCTGGCGGTGCGCCGAATCCTTCGGCTCGATCACCTGGTAGGCGATGCCCTTGCGCTCGCAATACGCCGTCGCCTCCTCCTTGGTATCGAATTGCAGCGTGAGCTGCTGCTTCATGTCGGTCGACGAGGTCCAGCCCATCAAGGGCTCCACGGTGCGCGGCTGCTCCGGCTCGTAATCCAGTTGCCACTCTTTCGTCTTGGCACGTCCCGATTGCATCGCGTTTTTGGCGGGCTTAAAAATGCGTGCGGTCATGGATGGTCGGCCCCGTGGGATATGCGACATGGAAGCGGTAGACTTGGAAGCGATTTGAAGGAAACTGCCGGGATAGTATAGAGACACCGTTCAACGAACTGATCGGTGATTCCTCGATCTCGGAGGTAGCCTTCGCCGGACCGGTATAGTCATTCTACCGCGCTGTGACAATCTGGCCCCGGGAGGCTTCTGGAGTCCCTTGGGCCCGCGGCCAAATTGTCACAGCACGGTCTTCTCGACAGCATCATCTCGAGGAAGCGGCGCCCCATGGAAATCCACGCAAGCCTGCCCGAAAAAGGACGTGACCTCCGGCTCGACCTGTTCCGCGGGATCGCGAACTGGGCGATCTATCTCGATCACATCCCCGACAATATCGTGAACTGGATCACGACGCGGAATTACGGCTTCAGCGACGCGGCGGACCTGTTCGTCTTCATCTCCGGCTACACGGCATCCTTTGTCTATGCCCGTATGATGCTGGAGCGGGGCTTCATCGTCGGCGCCACCAGGCTGACCAAGCGGGTCTGGCAACTCTATGTCGCCCACATCATCCTGTTCGTGATCTACATCGCCTCGATCAGCTATCTGGCGCTGCGCTTCGGCGACTCCGAGATCATCAACGAGTTCAACGTCGCCGGCCTCGTCGACAACGCCACCGAGACACTGCGCCAGGGCTTGTTCCTGAAGTTCAAGCCGGTCAATCTCGACGTGCTCCCGCTCTACATCGTGCTGATGGGCCTGTTTCCGCCGGTGCTGTGGTTCATGCTGCGGCGGCCGAACTGGACCATGCTGGCCTCGCTCGCACTCTGGCTGGTGTCGCGCCACATGGGCTGGAACCTGCCCGCCTACCCGGCCGGGACCTGGTACTTCAATCCGTTCGCCTGGCAGGTGCTGTTCGTGTTCGGCTCGTGGTGCGCGATGGGCGGCGCACGCAAGAACATGCACATCATCAACTCGCCCTATACGCTGTGGTTCTGCATCGCCTATATGATCTTCGCGCTGATCATGACGATGGCCGGACGCTTCCCGGAGTTCGGCGCGCAAATGCCGGATTGGCTGTATTCGGCCTTCAACCCGAACGACAAGACCAACCTCGCGCCCTACCGCTTCCTGCACTTCGTGGTGATCACGGTGCTGGTGATCCGCTTCATCCCGAAGGACTGGGCGGCGCTGGAATGGAAGGTGTTCGATCCCCTGATCGTCTGCGGCCAGCAATCGCTCGCGGTGTTCTGCGTCGGCGTGTTCCTGTCCTTTGTCGGACATTTCGAGCTCTCGATGAGCTCGGGCTCGCTGTTCGCGCAGATCTTCGTCAGCATCTCCGGCATCGCGATCATGACGATCGTGGCCTATTACATCTCGTGGTCGAAGCGGCAGGACAAGCCGATCAAGCCGCCGGCGCCGAAACCCGCGGCACCGGCAAAGGCGGCCTGACCCGAACTATCTGAGCATGGCCTCCCGGGCCACGCTCTAGCTGCCGCCGCGGCTGCCGTCCTGCGTGGTCGAGGAGACAATGGTGGCGACGTCGCCGAACGTCGTCATCACGGGCGTCACGACCTTGTGCATGGCGGTTTTCGCCACCAGCGTGTCGTGCATCACGAGGTTGTCGATCCCGGTGGTGAGGAAGCAGCTCACCGCATCCTGCGGCGTCTCGATGATCGGCTCGCCCTTGACGTTGAACGAGGTGTTGATCAAGACCGGCACGCCGGTGAGCGCCTCGAACTCCTTCAGCAGGCGATAGAGCATCGGGTTGGTCTCTTCCCGCACGCTCTGCACCCGCGCCGAGCCGTCGACATGCACGATCGCCGGGATCTTGTCGCGCCATTCTGGGCGTACCGGCTTTGCGATCAGCATGTAGGGCGAGTCCTCCTCGCCCTCAAAGATCTCCTTCATGCGCTCCGCCAGCACCAGCGGCGCGAACGGGCGGAACGCCTGGCGATGCTTCACGCGGCTGTTGAGGATGTCCTTCATCTCGGCCCTTCGCGGATCGGCGATCAGGCTGCGGTTGCCTAGCGCACGCGGACCGAATTCCGACGCCCCCTGAAACCAGCCGATCACGCGCTGGTCGGCGAGCAGTTTTGCGGTATCGCGGCAGATGTTGTCGCTGCGCCTGGCGTCGACCTGGATGCGCACCAGGAAGTTCTGCAGCGCGGCCGCGACGTCCGCGTCGCTGTAGCGCCGGCCGACAAAGGCGTGCTCCATCACGAAGGAGCGCCGTGCTTTAAGGATCTCGAGCCAGCCGTAATAGGCGCAGCCGATGGCGATGCCGTCGTCGCCGGCGGCGGGCTGGATCCAGACGTTCTCGAAACCGGCCTCGCGGGCGATGCGGCCGTTGGCGACGCAGTTCAGCGCGACGCCGCCGGCGATGCAGAGGTTCTTCGCACCAGTGGTCTCGCGCAGCCAGCGCGCACGCGTCAGCAGCACGTTCTCGGTGTCGTCCTGGACCCGCCAGGCGATGTCCTCCCAGTGCCGCATCGTCGGGCTCTTGTCCCAGCTGCCGCTGTCGAGCACGAAGGGCTGCTGGTTGTCGGCGCCCCAGAACGGCACGTGCAGCCTGCCGTCCTTCATCTCGAGCAGATGATCGACCTGATCGCGGCGGCCATAGGGCGCAAGCCCCATCAGCTCGCCGCACTTGTTCCAGTCGCCGAACACGTAGGTCGAGACCCGGCTGTAGAGCGCGCCGAGACCCGGCATGTTGTAGAACTCGTCCGACAAGAGCCCGCGCGCAGGCTCCATCCAGACCTTCTTCAGGCATTCGAGCTTCGTATCGTCGAACCTGTAGTAACTCTCGGACTCGCGGGCGAGCGGCGACGCCCCATCCTGCGGATACTGCTCCATCGCATCGGCCTGATAATTGCCGACGCCGTCGACTATCATCACGACGCCGTCCTTGAACGGCGACACCGCGAACGCGCTGTAGGCATGCGCGAGGTGATGCGAGATCGAGACCACCTTGTCGGACTTTGAACGAAACAGCGGATGCTTGATTGCCTCATTGCGCTCGGCAATCGGCAGGAAGCCCGGCATGTCCTGGTGGAGCATCCGCTCCTCCATCTCGGGCACCGGCAGGATGTAGCTGTTGCGCACCACGAGATCGACGTCGTCGAGCGTGATGCCCTCGGCCGACAGGCAGTAGTCGACGACTTCCTTGTAGAAGCCCGAGGCGTGCTTCTCGCGGGTGATGCGCTCCTTGGAGATCGCGTAGGCGATCGCACCGTCGCGCAGCAGGCAGGCGCTCACGTCATGGTCGTAGACGTTGAGACCAAGGACGTAGGTGTGTTGTTTCGGCATGGGCACTCTTCAGGGAGGATACTGAGACGCTCAGAGAACAGGATCGTGTCGACTTCAAGTTCTCGACGGCATTTTCCGTGGTTCGCAAATCTCTGCTTCTGCGATGCACAAATCAAATCGGCGCCAAGTCAGCGCCAGATCTGCGCAATGCAAGATGAACAGAATGAACGGCGGATGAACGACAAGATGAGCGCAGCAACCACATCATCCTTTGCAGGCGGGACTGTAACTTGACCTTACCTTTTGGTCTCAATAGAGTCGCTAAAGCTCGCAAGAACCTTAGTGAAAGTATTGTCTTAGCATGCTCGAACCGGATAGCGGTGTCGCGCGTCTAAGCGAGACAGCCAGCATCAGTTCAGATGTTTGGAAGTGACTGGAGATCTTCAGAATGACTAAACGCTACAATATCCTGACTCGTTGCCTTGCAGCAGTCGCTTTGTTGTTCGTCTATGTCGCAAGCACCTCTGCCATCCTGGTCGGTGCCACCACGTCTTCCGCGCAAGCGCAATGGCGCGGACGCGGCTACGGCTATCGGGGCGGCTGGGGTCGCGGCCGCGGATGGGGCTATGGCCGTGGCTATGGCTACTACGGCGGTTATGTCGGTCCCCGTTGCTGGTGGACCCCGCGTGGTGTTCGCGTCTGCCGGTACTAACAACCGCATAAGCGATATTGCCGACACAAGCGATATTGGAGACATAAATCAGGTGCGTCGGTTCCGGCGCACCTGATTTTCTTTTGGGGCTTCATTCACCCGCTGGCGCTTGGCTCGCCTGCGGCACGCAAGAAAGAGCCCCGGAAGACGCCGGGGCTCTAGTCACGGGAGAGAACGCTTCAGAAAATCGGGACGCGAGGACGAGCCGCCGACCCGATCACCCAATGCATCTACGACGTGCATCAGAGCAGATTCGTCTGCCTTAGGCTGTAGCCGTGCCGCAACAATCTAGCGGAATGAACAGCCTGTCCACCGGTTCCCCAGCCGGGCGAAAACCCGATAGCGGCTAGCCGTCGAGGATCGCAACCGCCCTCGTCCACCCCGCCGATGCGCGCTCGATCTTCACCGGGAAGCACGACACCATGAACCCGGTCGACGGCAGTTGCTCCAGATTGTGCAGCTTCTCGATGTGGCAGTAGCCGATGTGCCGCCCGGCCTTGTGGCCTTCCCAGATCAGACTGGCATCCCTGGTCTCGGCATATTTCTTCGCGGTGAAAACGAACGGCGCGTCCCAGCTCCAGCCATCGATGCCGGTCAGCCGCACGCCGCGCTCGAGCAGATACATCGTCGCCTCGTAGCCCATGCCGCAGCCCGAATTGACGTAATCGGGCTGGCCATATTTCGCGCCGGCGCTGGTGTTGACGACGACGATCTCGAGCGGCGACAGCGTGTGGCCGATGCGCTTCAGCTCGGCTTCGACGTCGCCCGCAGTCGCGACATAGCCGTCAGGCAGATGGCGGAAGTCGAGCTTCACGCCCGGCTGAAAGCACCATTCCAGCGGCACCTCGTCGATGGTCCAGGATCGCTCACCGCGGTTCATGGTCGGATGAAAATGCCAGGGCGCATCGAGATGCGTGCCGTTATGGGTGGAGAGCGAGACCCGCTCGACAGCCCAGCCCTGCCCGTCAGGCAAATCATCTGCCTTCAGTCCATCGAAGAACTGCAGCATGCGCGGCAGCCCCTGCTGGTGGTCGATATACTGGATGGTCGGATGATTGCCGGGCGGATCGGCCGGAACGTCGTTCTGCAGGGGAACGGAGATATCGATCAGTCTGCGTGCCATGGTGCCTCCTCGCGGATTGTTCTTGTCAGGCTGGCCGGCAACGCCGAACGGCGCTCGGCAAGCTTTCAGATCGGATTGTACTCGCTACTGGCAATCTTGCCCGCTCGATCGTTATTTCTGATCTGACATAACACTCGTCTCTGGCGCCAAACCAGCCATCACGCTGCTGCGTCACAGGCCGCACCTGGGTGGTTGAAGCCCTCCGGTCGCCTGCCCGCAACCGTGCCGAGCCGCGACATGGCCTGCGACATTACAACTGCGACCGAGACCGTCCCGGGGTTGAACCTATCGCCCGCCCGGACGACCCATTGGCACTGGGGATTTCAGGGCCCAGTATTCGACGGCGCCGTCTGGACGAAGATATTCCGTCCGGGCGGCGTTGTTGCGTCAGGCCAGACCATCTCGATCAAAGCTTGGGCGCGCACGCTCTCGCGCGACCGGGCCACGACCTGCCACGGTCAACGATTGCGATGAAGCCTCAGGATGGGATGGTCGGGGCAGCTGGATTCGAACCAACGACCTGCAGTACCCAAAACTGCCGCGCTACCAGGCTGCGCTATACCCCGATATTTCCGAGAAGCCCCGTGGATACACGCTTCAGCCAGCGCCAGCAAGGCGCCGGTGCAGGGCTTCCGGCCGGGCAATCGGGAACGGTTTCCGTCCGGAAACCGCACCGAAACGGAGAGCTAGTGACCGCCGAACAGCGGATGGCCGACCCGGTCGCCGGGCTGGATGCCGTATTTCTGCGCCGTCCCGGCAATCACCTCGAGGACGCCCTTGGCGAGCCCCCGCGACGGGATGATCTTGGTCGACATCGGCTCGGTGCTTTCGGCGATCCGAAGGATTCGCCCGTCGGCACGGATGAAGATCATGTCGAGCGAGATGTAGGTGTTCTTCATCCACATCGACACTTCCTGCTCTGGCGTGAAGTCGAACAGCATGCCTTTGCCGTCCGCGAGCTCCTTCCGGTACATCAGGCCGGTTTCCTTCTCCTGCTCGGTGGTCGCCATTTCGACCGAGAAGACGTGCACGCCTGATTTGGTGACGATCTCGAGCGGCTGGACGCTGGCGGCCTGCGCGGCTGGGGCCAGCAGCGCCCCGACCATGATGACGAGCGCGGCCAGCAGCGACGGACGCAGCCGCCCAACAATGCGAACGAAATTCATCGACAAATACTCACACCGGGGAAGATTTTCCGGCGGACCCTAACCCGATGATTGCGGCAAATGCCAGAGCCCTGAAGGCGCGCCGGCGGCTCACGTTTCCGTCAGGGCGTCCGGGCCGAGGGCAGTTCTTGAGCATGATGTTTCCGGAAAACCGCTTCACGCTTTGCGCTCACGCGGCCCTCCGGGTCCGGATCATTCTCTAGTGCGACGACAGCGCCGAGGGGCCGGTCTCCGGATGAATCTCGGCAGCCATCATGCCCTTGGAGCCGGGCCCGAACCGCACCAGCACATACTGGCCGGGGCGCAGCTCGGTCATGCCGAAGCGGCGCAGCGTCTCCATGTGCACGAAGATGTCGGGCGTGCCCTCCCCGCAAGTCACGAAGCCGAAGCCGCGCAGCCGATTGAACCATTTGACCTGTGCACGCTCGAGCCCGCTGGTCGCGGTCACCGTGACATGGGTTCGCGGCGGCAGCATCTGTGCCGGATGGATCGCGGTCGACTCGTCCATCGAGACGATGCGGAAGGCCTGATAGCCCTTGGCGCGCTGCACGCATTCGACGACGAGACGCGCGCCCTCATAGGCGGTCTGATAGCCATCGCGCCGCAGCACCGTCACGTGCAGCAGGATGTCGGGCCAGCCATTGTCGGGAACGACGAAGCCGTATCCCTTCGATGCGTCGAACCACTTGATGACGCCGGAGACTTCGACGAGGTTGGCCGCGGTGTCGCCGAGACCGGAGAAGGCATCCAACGCCGGATCGCGCGGCGCGCTGCCATACTCGCCTTGTGCTATCCTACTTTGCCCAACTCCGCCCATCGGCGGTCCGCCGAGCTTCTTGGACTCAAATCCGTCCGACCCCATGACCCCGGACCCCACACATCAAAATGCAGATCGCCGACGTTGCGGCGCACCCTGTACGCGCTGCTCTCCGTGACCAACTCACTTGGACAACTCACCTGGACGCTGCGCGAATCTCTCAATCAAAAGATAACACTCCCGCTTGCCGGGCATAGCTAAAAAACGATTCCCGCGGGAACTATGAACAGGCTTGCACAGCCGCGAATCAATCAGGCGTCAATTGCCTACGAAAGGACCAAGCGTGTCGCCGATGTCGTGGCGGATCACCAGATCGGCAATGTCGTCCTGATCGGTCGGCTCGTTGTTGATGATCACGAGCCGTGCGCCGCTCTCCTTCGCCATCATCGGAAAGCCCGCGGCGGGCCACACCACCAGCGATGACCCGATCGCCAGGAACAGGTCGCACTGCCGGCTGAGTTCCGCTGCGCGGCGCATCGCATCCTCGGGCATCGACTGCCCGAACGAGATCGTCGCGGTCTTCACCGGATCGCCGCAGTCCGCGCAATCAGGCGCACGACCGGTCTTGTCGAAGTGCTGCTTCACCCACGAGAGGTCGTAGTCCTTGCCGCAACCGATGCAGCGGGCGTAAGTCGTGTTGCCGTGCAGCTCGATCACATCGTCGGCCTTGAAGCCCGAGGTCTGATGCAGATTGTCGATGTTCTGCGTGATGATGCCGGGAACCTTGCCCGCCCGGTAGAGCGAAGCAAGCGCGCGATGCCCGCGACCGGGCTTGGCTGCCGCAAACGTCGGTTCCATCGCGAAGCGACGACGCCATGACTCGTCTCGCGCTTCCTGACTGGCGACGAACTCGTCGAACGGGATCGGCCGGTTGCGGGTCCACAATCCGCCCGGCGAGCGGAAATCCGGAATGCCGCACTCGGTGGAGATGCCCGCTCCGGTGAAGGGCACGATCGATGACGCCTCGGCAATCATGTTGCCGAGCTGCTCGACGCCGCTGCGCAAGTCTTTTGCAATCACTGAAGACTCCGGTTGGCCGCCGCGACTATAGCACGGTCGAACGGATTGCGAGCTCAACCGTGACGCGAGCGATCGGGCCGCCCACCGCCCCAGCATCATCACATTCCTGCACGGCCTGCTCCGCATTGACGCCCAATTCGCCGATGCCAATGCGCGCGGGGATAGGACCACCACGACGAGGATGGGCAATGACGGATATGGAAGAGCGCGTCGCGCGCGAGCGCGAAGAGATCGTCGCACGCATCGCCAGCTTCCGGGCGACGCAGCAGAAGTTCGAGCGCGATCGCCAGGAATATTACGACAACACGCTCGGCAATGTCTGGAGCGGATTTCAGCGCAAGAGCGCTTGATGTCGTCCTCGCTCGCTTGCCGGACGGTCGATGCGAGCGTGGTCGGCGCGATCACATCATGATGCGCAATTGAGAAAGCCCGGAGCGGTGCGCTCCGGGCTCGTCGCCGTTACCAATAATGGCGGTAGTAGTGGTGCCGATAGTACGGACCGCCATAATAAGCATATCCGTCGTCGTAGTAGCCGTAGCGGGGGCCATAATAACCGTAGCCGGGTCCGTAATAGCGTGGGCCGTAGTACGCGCCCGCCGCGCCCGCGGCCAGTGCGCCGGCGGCCAGACCGAAGGCCAGGCCAGGTCCGATATGACGCGCCTGCGCCGGCGCGCTGACCATGGTTGCGCCAACGGTCGCAACCGTCGCCAAAACTGCAAATACCTTTTTCATCGCAACCTCCTCACGTAGGTTCGCAAGGCTAACGTCGTCTCGATGGGATGGTTGCAGCGGCGCCAGGCTGGAACGCGTGTTCCGGTTCCACAGCCATGCGATCGCGCAAAGCTACCATCGGTTAGCGCGGGAACAAAAACACAACCTCAAAGATTAAAAACACAACCTCAAAGATTAGCTTGGCGGTGAGCGAGGTTGGCACCAATGCCGGCGTGGATGGAACTGCTGCTTAACGTGATGGGCTTTGCCGGCTTCATCGGCATCGCGATGTATCACAAGCATCCGAACGGGAAGCTGCCGGATTGAGCGGCGGCAACAGTCCCGGTTTACCTCGCTAGATTCCCTTGTCAGTTTGCCTTGCTAATTCGTCTTGCGCGCCTCTCCCGCCGTGCGGACCAGCCGGTCCGCCTTGACGAGCGCCTTGCCGGCCTCAGGCTGCGGCCGGAGCCAGAAGCTGATCACGACAAAAGCGGAACAGAACAGCAGGCCTACCACCATCACACGCCGGTGGGTCGGTCGATCCGCGCTGTGGAACGATGGCATCATGGCTGTCACCCGCTACCATCGATAGCGCAATTGCAGGTGGTGACAACACGATGCTGCCCTTAACCTAACCCGGTAGGGTTAGCGGTGGCCGGGTAACGATGTCTCGATGACCCGCGAACCGCCGGTCCACAGAATATCCCCCGCTTGTCCGCAGCAAATTCACAGCAGCTCCAGGTCCATTTGCCGAGCGGGCTTCGGTGCTTGCTGCGCACTTGTCCACAGGCCTCGCGCCGATCAGGCACCCGCCAGCCGTTTCAGGGTTGCCTGGAAGCCCAGGCTGCGGGTCCCAACCAGCACAGTCCCGAACACCTCGGCCTGATCGCCGCTGAAAGTGCCGGAGAAGCCGCTCGTCACCTCCTGGCCGGCGAACAGCGGCCGGGTGAACGGGTCAGGTAACGGCGTATGCTGGTTGGTGCTGAGGTGTCCCTTCCAGGTGCCCTCGCCGACCGTATAGGCGCCGATCGACCAGAAATACGGGCCGCCACCGATCAACAGGCCATTGCGCAGGATCAGGACGCCGCTGTCGCGGCCCCGCACGCCGTCGGTCATGTGGATATGGATCGAGTAGAGCCCGTTCTTCATCCGTGCCGCCGCCCGGTCCCGCAGGCCCACAGTATGTCCCCAACCCGGACAGCGCGCGAGCGGACCGACGCCCACAAGCGGTCCGATTCGAGTCAAAAAGCGCGATTCCGGCGCTTACAAATCGTTAAGAAAGCCCTGACAAGGTTCGATCGCCGGAGGGAGAGAGCCATGCTCGTTTACCCCGTACCTGTCGAAGTCACGCAAGCCAGAGTGCATCTCGTCCTTGATCAGACGGCGAGGGAGCAGCAACGTATCATCAATGCGGATGTGCTGGATGTCTTCGCCGCGAAGAACCAGGCCGATCGTGACGCCGTCGAGACCATTCTCGACATCAAGGTGTGAGAGCGCAAACACCCCAACGCGCCTGCGGTAGCGGCGCGCGCCGGCGCATTTGCGCAGGGTCTGAGACCTCCACCACCCTGTCGGCTTTGAATGCCCCCGCAAATTCCTCTCGCGACGTCTTTCGTTTGAACCTTTTGCGGGGCGCGAAGACTTACCGGCGCTGGGGATTTCAGGGCCCAGCATCAGGCACAGCGCTGTGGGACGAAGATATTCCGTCTACGCGGCGCTGTTGCATTTTATAAATTCAACCTTAAGTTTGGTCCCCAACAGTTGACGGCTCACGCCCTGAGAGATCCCCAGTCCGTCAACTGGGAAAGCCCCGCATCCAGCCTGCGGGGCTTTCTATTTTCGGACCGAGGAACCTTCCGCCCAGCGAACAGTTGTGTGTCCGGTTGCCGGCACGATCTCCCCAAGGCCGTTCGGCATCAGACCTCGCGAGGCCACTCGCGGGGTTTTGCTTTTTAGAGATCGTCCAACCTCGCGCGTCCTTGATTGGCCGTGATGGGCAATCGATGAGATAGAGGCGCAGCCTCCAAGGCTCGACCACGAAAGCCCTGTCCCGGAATTTTCCTGGGCGGGGCTTTCTCGTATCCGCGCCGCGCAAGCTCATAGAGCTTTAGATACTGCACCAATTGGGCGGCAATCCCGAGGTGCTAGCAAAGCGCGGCATGAGGGACGGCAAATGTCGGAAGACCAATCGTGCGCGGATCTCGCGCCGATCAAGTGGAAGTGGTTCGTTCGGCTGATCTGGTTCGGCGGTATCGGATTTTTTCAATACGTCGAGATCGCGCGATACCTGGGCGGGCAGATGTACCGGCCCCTTTTTCGGGCTTCACGCCGGCGTGCTGTTCGCGCTCATCATGTGGTTCATCGCCAGCGCGATCCGGAATATCGCTCAACGCAGACAGGCTCGGCACCGTCCATCGACTTGATGAGATTTCTGCGCGATCAAGCCTTCACGCAATCGCGATCATGAAGCACCGAAAAGCGCGAACGGCCGCAGAACAGGCCCGCACCTTATCGCTGCCCCTTGGTCCGATTTGCTGCTATTTTCGCCCCGACCATCCCGCCCAAACAAGAATCTCTGAACGTTTCTCAGGAGGATAAAAAAAATGCGCTATCTGCACACCATGCTGCGCGTCCGCAATCTCGATGTCGCGATGAAGTTCTATCAGGACGCGCTGGGGCTGAAGGAAGTGCGCCGCATCGACAACGACAGGGGCCGCTTCACGCTGGTGTTTCTCTGCGCCGAGGAAGACCTCCACCTGCTCAAGTCCCTGCCGCAAAGCCGCGGCGCGCCGCTGGTCGAGCTGACCTACAATTGGGACGAGGAGAAATACGGCGAGGACCGCCATTTCGGCCATCTCGCCTACGAGGTCGACGACATCTACGCGACCTGCGAGAAGCTGATGAAGATGGGCGTCACCATCAACCGTCCGCCGCGCGACGGCAACATGGCGTTCGTGCGCTCGCCCGACCTGCACTCGATCGAGATCCTGCAAAAGGGTGACCCGAAGGCGCCGGCCGAGCCGTGGGCGTCGATGCCCAACATCGGTCATTGGTAACACCGCGCCGGCGCGCACGTTCCTAATCCGCGTTTCTCCATCGGCGAAGCGCGGAGCGATCGCGAGGAACATGACGCAGCAGTTGACGTTGCCTCCTCACACGAATGCGAGGAGGCGAGGAGATGGGAAAAGGACTTTTGCTTTGGCTGTTGGGTGTGCCGATCCCGGTGATCATCGTGCTGTGGTTACTGTTCGGTCACTGACTGCGCTTTGACTGCTATCGACGAGGCTCTGCCGCAACGCGGCGGAGCCTTTATTTTTGTTCTCGGTACAATTCACCCCGCGCTTTTCCCGGACGGTTCAGCTAAGAACGCGCGCAAAGCACAACAGCGGGAATCGCGTGATGGACAGCAAGCCGCAACTGACGATCTGGGGCCGGGCTAATTCGGTCAATGTGCAGAAGGTGCTCTGGTGTCTCGCCGAGCTCGACCTGCCCTATCATCGCATCGATGCCGGCATGCAGTTCGGCAAGAACGACCAGGCCGACTATCTCGCGATGAATCCGAACGGCCGCGTCCCGACGCTGGTCGACGGCGACTACGTGCTGTGGGAATCCAATTCGGTGATGCGCTATCTCTGCATGGCCTATGGTCAGGGCTCGCCGATCTATCCGCAAGCGCCGAAGGCGCGCGCCGCGGTCGACCGCTGGCTCGACTGGACACTGTCGACGCTGCAGCCGGTCGATCGCCCGGTGTTCTGGGGGCTCGTGCGCACGCCGCCGGAGAAACGCGACATGGTTCAGATCCAGCAAACTGCCGACGCCGCGGGCGCGGCGTGGCGGGTCGTCGAAGAGCAGCTCGCAAGCCGCCGCTTCATGGAGGGCGATCAGTTCACGATCGCCGACATCGCACTCGGCGCCTTTGCGCGGCGCTGGCTCGGCGTCGAAGGCATCATCAAGCCGAAGCTGCCCAATCTCGAACGCTGGTTCGGCGAGATCGCACCGCGGCCCGCCTTCGTGCGGTTCATCGCGCCGCCGATGTCGTGAGCATGGGCGTTCAGCGCCCGCTCGACATCCCCGCACCGATACTGATGCCGCCGCCGAGCTTCACGCAGGTGTCGGAGCCCTCGACCTTGACGAAGCCCGGTCCGTAAGACGCGCAAGGATTGCTCCGCGTGTTGGATTTCGACGGCAAGGTCTTCCCGGCATCGGGAGGCGTCTGGAAATTGCGGCGGTCGCCCTGCTGCGCGAACGCAACTGCGGGCAGCACGACGGCGATGATGGCGAAGCAGGTCTTGCGCATCCGGTCTTCTATCGCGTGCGGCCGAACGGGGCTAGCGCACGAATTTGACGCCGAACGTCTTGCCTTCACGCCAGACCACTTCGCAGGCCCGCCCGGTGCGGGCGTCGCGCGAGAACGCCAGCCGCAGCTTGGCCGGCAGCGTGTTGTTATCCTGGACGGTGATTTTGGCGCCCGACGAGGAAATGTCCTCGACCACGCAAGGTCGCGCGGCGAATCCGCCGTCGAGCGTGATCCAGCCGGATTGACGCAGCGATTTGCGCGTTTCGCGCTTCTTGGACCCCAGAGCCATTACATCATCCCCAGCGATCACGCCTATCGCCGTTGGCTTACCAAAGGGTTGCGAAATATCCGCGTATTGCAGCGATTGAGGACGTTGTTCACATCTGCCAACCGGCACGGCAAAGCCGTTTGCCCCAGGATAATCCCTTGCATTGGCTGGAATTGGCTTTGGCCGTGATGGCGCGCCACTCAGAACAACACTGCGAACTCTTATGTTGTTGAATTAACGATATATTCTTGAGCGAAGCCCAAACGTAGTGCCACGTTCGTCCTTTCCGAGGCAGCGCCAGACTTGAGGGGCCGGGAGCACTAATGGCCGGTGGAACGTCGGTTCATGTCCTCCAAAAGCTCGCGCATTGCATCGAACTGCATGCCAAAGCCCTTCCAGTCGCCGGACCGCAATCGTTCAACGGCCTGATTGTAGCGATCGAGCGCCTCCCTCGCCTGGCTCGTCGACGGGCCTGTGACAGACATGTCCTCATTCGCACCCGAGACCGGCCGCGCCGCGCCAGGCTCGACGAACAGAGCCGACAAGGCCTCGCCGAGCGTCTCCTTCATCACCACATGTTCGCCATAGGCCGCGATCACCCGTTTCAGCTCCGGCAAGTGCCCGTACTCCGCGCGCAAATAGAGCGGCGATACGTAAAGGATCGAGTTCTCGATCGGAATCGCCAGCAGGTTCGCCCCACGTATCACCCGCGAGCCCATCTGATTCCACAAAGTCAGCTGTTGCGATATCTCCGTGTTCTGATTGATCCGCGCCTCGATCTGGAACGGCCCGTAGACGAGCTTGTCCTTCGGGAATTCGTACACGATCAGCTTGCCGTAGTCGGGCGCATCGCAGCGCGCCGCCAGCCACGCGATCATGTTATCGCGGCGGCTCGGCACCATGGGAACCATGAGGAAGAACTCGGCCCGCGCCTCGCCGGGCAGCCGCATGATGATGTAGTAAGGACTCATCACCGAGGTGCCGCCGCCGCTGCCCGGCTGGCGCGGGAATTGCCAGAGATCCTCGCGATTGTAGAACACTTCGGCGGCCTCCATGTGGTAGGTCTGGAACAGCCGCGCCTGAATCAGGAACAGGTCCTCCGGATATCGAATGTGCTTCTGCAAGTCCGCAGGCATCGCCGCGAACTGCTTGAACAAGTGCGGAAAGATGCGCGCGTAGGTCGCCGCAATCGGGTCCGTAGCATCCATCAAATAGAAATCGACGGTCCCGTGATAGGCATCGATGATGACCTTCACCGAATTCCTGATGTAGTTGAGATCGAAATCCTGCGCAGGCGGCGCCGACGGAAAATAGGAACTCGTCGTATACGCGTCCTGTATCCAGAACATCCGCCCGCCGCTGATAACCAGATAGGGATCATGATCGAGCATGAGGAACGGCGCGATCGCGGCTACCCGCTCCCGAATATTGCGCCAGATCATGATCCGGCTCTCCGGCGTGATGTAGTTCGAGAGCAAAAGGTTCGGATCGTTGAGGTAGTACGCGAACAGCGTTCGCCACGCCACTGAGCCGATCGGAATGCCGCCAGCGCCCTCATACTCCGCATAGACGTTGTCTTTGCCTTTCGGATAATCAAACTCCGGCGCACTTCCCTTGACGATGACGTAGTCGTCGCTCTCCTCGCCGAAATAAATGCGCGGCTCGACGATCCTGGGGCCTCCGTCCGCAACCGGCGGAATGTCCCGCAAATAGAACAGCGGCAGACCCTCGGTGCTCTTGCGTGTGACCGGGCTCATCACCGCGCCATTGCCGTGGGTGAACAGCACGTGGCGATTGACCCATGTCTGCGCATTTGGCGGCAGGAGCGAGGAGCGCAGCTCGCGCGCCGAGAGCATCACACTCTGGTAGGAATCGTCGAGCCAGTAGCGGTCAACGTCGAGATCATGGAATCTGTAATAGGTGCGGATCTCCTGCAACTGCGCGTAGGTATCCGACAAGGGCAGCCAGTCCCACAGCCTGATATTGTCGATTGTCGCCTTGTTGGCGTCGAGCGTCTTGAGGGTAAGCTTCTGTTCGGCGGCAAAGGGCTTGGCTACGATCTTGTCGAGATCGTACGCCTGCCGGGTGAGCGCGATATTGCGTTCGATGTAGGGCTTCTCCAGCTCCAGCTCGCTTGGCTTGACGAAGAATTGCCGGAACAGCGCGGGGACGACGCCGGACAATGCCAGGGCGCCGATGACGATGAGCATGACCGCTACCGCCGGAAGCCGGTAGCCGCGCACCCGCAGGTTTGCCCACGCGACGAGCGCCGCGGTGATCGAGAGGGCGATCATGAGCCACAGGGCCGGCAACCCCACATGCACATCGGTGTAGCTTGCGCCGACGACAACGCCGTTGTCGCCGTAGAGCAGCAGATAGCGGTCGAGAGCGTAGGACCAGGCCTTCACCGCGAAGAGAAGGCCGAGCAATGCCGAACCGTGGGCGATCGCCATGGGCGACATCGACCGGCGATGAACGTCGTATTCGATATCGCCGCGAGCCCAATAGATCGTTGCGGCGAACAGCGCGCTCAGGACCAGGGTGAGCAGGATCCAGTTCTTGATCAGGACATAGGCGGGCAGCGAGAACAGGTAGAAGCCGAGGTCCTTGTTGAAGAGCGGATCGTCTGCGCCATAGGGCGCCTGATAGAGATACCTCAGGAAGATGCCCCAATAGCCGACTTCGGCCGCCGCGACGAGCAGCGCGAGCAACGCTGCCCCGCCTGCGACGATCGCCGGCCACGGCAGTCGATCTAACAACCGCGCAAACGGATCCAGCGGCGCGCTGCCCGCGACCTGCCAGACGGACGCCGCGGCAACCTGTGTCGACCGCTTGCCGGCTAAACGCAGCGCGAGACACCCGTTCACCCCGAGGATGAGAGCCGTTCCCGTCCAGACCGCAGCAAAGGTGGCAGCCTTGGCGCCGATGGTTGTCCAGAAGATTTGCAAATAGCCGACCGACGAAAACCACAGCCAGTCGACCAGGAAATCGCTCGCGAGCGCGAGCAGGATCAAGCAGATCACAATGGCAATGGTCGCAAGGATCAGCCTGACCACGCCACTTTGTCGTGGTGCCTTCCGTTCGGGTCCGGTAATCCCGATCGTCATGGCTGCAATGATAGCGGAAATGAGGGGCGTCTGCCCGCTTGATTGGGGCGGGCAAAACAGCCCGCGCAAGATTACGCTCCCGGGGCGGAGCCGCTTCGGACAGAGCTATGGAATGGCGCGGATGTGGCGCTCCCTAGCGGAATCGAACCGCTCTCTCCACCGTGAAAGGGTGGCGTCCTAACCGATAGACGAAGGGAGCAAAACCCCCGGCAAATCAATACGTTAGACGTGAGATACGCCGGACTGGCCACAGCCGTCAACGGCCGCGACGGGCGAACGTATAGTGGCGAATGGCCGGGCGGGCAAGCGTTCAGAACGCTTTTCCCGGGTCACCTGCCGCAGATCACTTGCAGGACAACCCGGCCTCGATCGAGGTCCAGAAGCCGCAATGCGGCGGCACATGGGCGTGCGCCCGCGAACCACCCACGTGAATCAGGATGACGGCCGCGAGTGCGACGACGATGGCGGGAACAAAGGCTCTTCGGAACGACATGGCGCTGCGCATCGAACGACAACGTGGCCTAACTAAGGCCTGCGCGCCGAACGGCGGCATGTTCCGCGCCGGCCGCTAGTGATTGCTGGCGACGTCCTGACGAATCGTCGGCTGCGTCGCTGCCACCGCCGGTGCCTTCTTGATGCAGGTGCTGCAGATCACGAGCTTGCGCGCCAACCGATCGTCCGCATCCGCTTCCGACAGTTGCGTGCCGGAGGTCTCCGCCAGCGCCGGCGAAGCATTCCGCGCATGGCGGCGCGGCTGCGGCTGATTGGGATCCTGTCCAGCACCGTCCCAGGCCAGCGGACCTGTTCCCGGCGGCGGGGTCGTCATGCTGTATTGTTGCGAATACTGCGCACAGGCGCCGAGCGCGATTGGAACAAACAGCACAGCGGCCTTGCGAGCCCAGTTCCGGAATGCAGACATGATCACACTCACACGCTATTCGTACCGCGACATCAGTACTGCGACCTAAGAGCAGAACCGCTAACAATTCGTTTGCCCTGATTTACTCCGTCGCATCCAACCGCGACGGCATCAAGACGGGATTGAGGCGCGAACACGCCAATCAAAACGCTAATCCGGAGTCCACTCATGCCAGGCATCAACGGTCGCTTCGACGGCAAGCGCGTGCTCGCCGATCTCAACGCGCTGCGTGCGATCGGCGCCTACAAGACCGGCGTGCACAAGCCGACATTCTCGGAACCGCATTTGCGCTCGCTCGATTGGCTCGCCGGACATCTGCCCGACGCAGGTCTCACTGCAACGATCGACGGCATCGGCAACGTGCTCGGCTTTAGCGCGAAGGCCGGACCGAAACTGCTCGCCGGCTCGCATCTGGAAAGCCAGAACCATGCGGGCTGGCTCGATGGACCGCTCGGCGTGATCTATGCGCTCGAGGCCGCGCGCGTCATCAATCCCGATCCGGACGTTCGCGGCGCGGTCGAGGTCGCCGCGTGGTGCGACGAGGAAGGACATTTCGGCAGCTTCCTCGGCAGCCGTTCCTTCGCCGGGACCGTCACCGAAGCCGATATCGATGCAGCGCGCGACCGCTCCAGCGATCGCACCATGCGACAGGCGTTGCACGATGCGGGCTTCGCCGGCCGGCCGCGCCTCAACGCCGAACCTCGCCGTCATATCGGCTATCTCGAAGCCCATATCGAGCAAGGCGACACGCTGGAGGGCAGCGGGCTCAACATCGGTATCGTCACGTCCATCGTCGGCATCTGGCAGTACCGCATCACGTTCACGGGCGAGCAGAACCATGCCGGCACCACGCGGATGGCGGTGCGCAAGGATGCGGGCCTGGCATTGGCGCGGTTCTGCGTCGCGATCGACGACAGCTTCCCTGCCCTGTGCGGACCACGCACGGTGTGGACCACCGGCCGTGTCACGCTGGATCCGGGGGCGCCGAGCGTGATCCCGGGTAGCGCCGACATGCTATTCCAGATCCGCGACGACAATCCAGAGGTGATCGCCCGCCTCGAGGAGCACTTGCACCGGATGGCGGCCGACGGCACCGCGCAAGGCCGCTGCAGCGTGAAGGTTGAGCGCATCCGCACCGGTGTGCCCGCGATGATGACGCCTGCGTTCCAGGATACGATCGAGGCGGCGAGCGCAGCCTGCGCCGGCGGCAAATCAATCCGGATGCCGAGCGGCGCCGGCCACGACGCCCAGGTCCTCGCCACCATCATGCCGGCGGCGATGCTGTTCGTGCCGTCGATCGGCGGCATCAGCCATCACTGGAGCGAGAACACCGCCGACGCCGACATCGTCACGGGGGCCGAGGTGTTTGTCGAAACCTGCCGGCGCCTGCTGGCAGGCTAGCCAATTTGCGGACGCACCGCGCAGCAGGTCCGTCGTCAGCTCGGACCGCTCCGGTTGCCCGATTTCAGCGAAGCCATCGCGTGCGAGCTCTGCACGCCGCCTCTCCGCGCGGTGAAGAAGACGTACAGCAAGCAGACGTCGATCAGCATCGTGGCGGCCATGACGCTGTAGGCCCATGGGCTTTCGATCAGCTTCACTTCCATCAGCACGCGCGACAGGCCGAACCCCACGACCCACGCATCGAAGCTCATGCAGATCCGGCGAAACGTCTCGGCATCCAGCCGCCGGATCAGCCAGGCCCCGAGCGGTATGCCGACGACAACGCAGGGAACGAGCACGAACAGGATGCTCCGGCTCTCTTCGATGAACAGGCCGAGCTTGTAGTACGCGATCGCAGTCAGGCTGGACTCGGTCACACGAACCAGTGCGAGACCGGCCCGGAACTCATCTTTGACGAGACCCTGATTGTTGAAAAGGATCGCCAGCGGCGGTCCCGAGATGGTCGTGACCGAGTACAGGACTCCGAGCGTCGTTCCAAAAGGCAAACCGACCAGCCATTTCGACTGGATCGGCCTCCGCCAACCGGCCGCCTGCAGCAGGATCAGCGGCAGGATGATCGAGTAGGTGGCGAATTTGGTCCAGCCCGGCTGCAACGACGTCAGCGTAAAGGCTCCGACCGCGATGCCCGGCACCAGGCCGATCAGAATAGGCAGCACACGCCGCCACACCGCCGGAACGCCGCTCAGGTTGATGCATAGAACATACAGATTGACGACGACTTCGACGATGACGACGGCAGGGTTGAGGACGCGGTTGGTGTAGAAGACAAGCGCGACCGGCACGGTGAGCGAGGAAAACCCGTAGCCCAGCGCACCGTTCACAAAGGCCGCAAACAGAGCGATCACGGCAAGAACGATCACAGCAGAATCAATTGACGTCATCTTTGGCTTTTACCGGATCAGTCGCTTTGCCCGCGACATTATAGCCCATGGAAGGGAACGCGGTGCCGAAACTTGTGGCCGTTGAGCGTCGCAAGGCACCGCCCTCGCCGTCACGGCACATCGCCACCGCGCAGCGCTATGGCGCCGCGCCGTGAAGTTCGCGCCGTCACGGCACATCGCCACCGCGCAGCGCTATGGCGCCGCGCCGTGAAGTTCGCCGCGATCTTCGGATCGATGTTGTCGTGATGGCATGGCGACCTGGTCGGCGCGCTCGCGACATCAAGACAAACCGGTTGACCCGACAGGCCGCCACCTCATCACAAGTTCGGGCACTGAAGCTCCTTCGCCTGGCATGCCGCCTTTGGCATTCCGCCGACAGGAACCACGCCGCGGCTTCGAGCCGATTGAGACCCGAAATGACGGGTTTCCGGCGCGCTTTCGCAGGCACCGTGGTATATTGCACGCGAGAACCGTGTCAGCCGACCCGATTCCCCTCACCGCCCGATTTGCAATCCGCTGAACTTGCTGCCATTTCTTTGGCACGCATCGCTTTGGTGCCATCAAAGGGGCCCGTCCGGCTCATGTTGTTGCTTGAGTCGCTTCCAACGGTAATCGGCGCCGCCGCCATTGCTCCCGCATTGCTGGTATTGTGGCTCGTCATAGCCGCGGACGAGCGCCCCGGACCGCCGGTGCAGGTGTGGCTCGCCTTCGTGCTCGGCGCAGCCAGCATCTCGCTGCTGGGGCTGGCGCGAATTCCGTTCAATGCGCTGCTCGCCATCCCCGACAATCCCTGGGCGACGCAGGCGGTGCGCGCTCTGTTCGGGGTCGCGGCGCCGGAGGAGATCGTCAAGGTTCTCGTCATCGTCGTCATCTCGACGCGTCGCCGTGCCTTCGCCGATCCGATGGATACGGTGGTCTATGGCGCGGCTGCCGGGCTCGGATTTGCGGCTTACGAGAACCTCGCCTATCTCGTCCAGCACAAGGACATGTGGCGCGCGCTCGCGGCGTTGCGCAGCGTGCTGACCGTGCCGTTTCACGGCGCGCTCGGTATCATCGCCGGCGCCTACCTTGCGATCGCGCGCTCCGGCGGCGCGCTCGGCGCCTACCGGGGCCACCGCGACTGGGCCCGCATCACGAACTGGTCGCTGGTGCTGGTGGCGCCGGTCTTGCTGCACGCGGCGTTCGACTTTCCGCTGCTCGCGCTGCAGCGTATCCCCGATCTCAGCTCGAACACGCACCTGCTGCTCGGCTCGGCGAGCGTGCTGACCGGCTTCTCCTCGATCGGTTTTGCAGTCCGACTGGTGCGCCGCCTCGGCAAACATCATGCGCCGCGCACCGACGTTGCCCGCGAGCGGCTCAGCCAGTTGCGGCGGATGTGGGCACTGCTGCTGATCGGCGGCGGGACCGGTTTTGCCGGCGTCTCCTTCCTGTTGACCTCGCTGCATCACTGGTACGTCAATCCCGAGCGCAATGCGTCCTTCATCCTGGTTCCGATCGGCTTCACCTCCATCCTGATCGGACTTGCGCTCCTGATCGCGACCAGCGCCGTCTACTTCCTCGGCCGCAACCGGATGCGGACCGCCGCCGAGGGCTTTCCGTCCGCGCCGAGCCAGAGCTAGGATACGCTGCGCAGACTTGACGGTTGCAGATTTGGAGAGCCGCGATGACCCTGTCCAACGACCTCGACAAGCTGCGATTGGAGGTGAAGGCCGCCGTCAAGCAGCACTGGAAGGCGTTCCTGTTCGAAGGCATCCTGCTCGTCGTCCTCGGCATCGCCGCGATGATCGTGCCGACCTTCGCGAGCCTCGCCGTCACCATCTTCCTCGGCTGGATGTTCCTGATCTCAGGCATCGGCGGGCTGATCGCAACGTTCTGGGCGCGCAACATGCCGGGCTTCTGGTGGTCGCTGATCTCGGCCGCGCTCGCCGTGCTGGCCGGCATGGTGCTGCTCGCCCGTCCGATACAGGGCGTGCTGACGCTGACCATCGTCATCGGCGCCTATTTCATCGCCGAGGGCGTTGCCACCATCATGTACGCGCTGGAGCATCGCCGCGAATTGTCGGGACGCTGGTCCTGGCTCTTGATCGCCGGCCTGATGGATATCGTGATCGCCTTCTTCATCATCGCCGGCCTGCCGGAGTCGGCCGGATGGGCGATCGGCCTCCTCGTCGGCCTCAATCTGATGTTCGGCGGGGCGACCCTGATCGGCATGGCGTTGGCGGCGCGCAACACCTGACAGACAACTGGCTGCCCTGCGCGGATTGGGGGGGTGACAGGCCCGCATCCGTGCGCTATAGAGCCGCCCCATGATCACCGTCGCCACCAGCTATTTTTGGTACTTTAGCTACGACAGCTCGCTGGCGGCAGGAGGATCGCGCTCAATCTGAAGAATTGCAGCAAACATCCAAAACAAGCCGCCAGACCTGGCGGCTTTTTTGTGTGCCGGCAGGTCCCGAAATCCAAAGGAGCCAGCCGTGTTGAGTACGACAGACGATCTTCGCATCAAGGAACTGAAAGAGCTGAGTACGCCCGAAGAGGTGATGCGGGAGGTCCCGCGCACCCTGACGGCGACCCGCGTGGTGATGGGCGCCCGCAACGCCATCCACGCGATCCTCAACGGCACCGATGACCGCCTGCTGGTCGTCGTCGGCCCCTGCTCCATCCACGATCCCGCGGCGGCCGTCGATTACGCCGAGCGTCTCGCCGGCCTGCGTGAACAGCTCGCCGACCGCCTCGAGATCGTGATGCGGGTCTATTTCGAGAAGCCGCGCACCACGGTGGGCTGGAAGGGGCTGATCAACGATCCCGATCTCGACGGCAGCTTCGACATCAACAAGGGCCTGCGGCTTGCCCGCAACGTGCTGTCGGCCGTGAACAATCTCGGCCTGCCCGCCGGTACCGAATTCCTCGACATGACGACGCCGCAATACATCGCGGATCTCGTGTCCTGGGCCGCGATCGGCGCACGCACCACCGAGAGCCAGATCCATCGCGAGCTGGCTTCCGGTCTGTCATGCCCGGTCGGCTTCAAGAACAGCACCGACGGTGGCGTGCGGATCGCGGCCGATGCGGTGAAATCGGCGTCGCACCCGCATCATTTCATGGCGGTCACCAAGGGCGGCCGGTCGGCGATCGCCGCAACCAGCGGCAACGAGGATTGCCACGTCATCCTGCGCGGCGGCCGGGTGCCGAACTACGATGCAGCGAGCGTCGATACTGCCGCGGCCGAGCTCGGCCACGCCGGCGTCGCGCCACGGCTGATGATCGACACCAGCCACGCCAACAGCAGCAAGAAGCCGGAGAACCAGCCGCTGGTTGCCGCTGACATCGCACAGCAGGTCGCAAGCGGCGACCAGCGCATCATCGGCGTGATGATCGAGAGCAACCTTGTCGCGGGACGCCAGGACGTCGTGCCGGGCAAGCCGCTGACCTACGGCCAGAGCATCACGGACGGCTGCATCGACCTCGCGACGACGGCTGACGTCTTGAAGCAGCTGGCCGATGCCGTCGACGCGAGGCGCAGCGTGCGGCGTGATGGCCTGCAGGAGCGTTCGGCCTGAGACGGTCGAACGGATTGAGTGCTTGCTAGCGGTGCGCATCAGATCGCGCTCCGCTAGCTCTCCGAGACATTGGCGAGTTGGTAGCCGTTCGAGCGCGAGGCGCACAATTGGGGTGCCATACGACGGGTTTAGGGTGTTTAATGGCCGCGGGGCTCTGGATCGGAAAAGGAGTTCCCAATGGCCGTAACCGTCGAGCAGAAGAGCTACGAGATGCCCCCGCAGGAGGGGATCAGCATCGCGCAATTTCTCACCGTTGCCGACATTGAGCGATCGGCTCGCTACTATGAAAAGGTTTTCGGCGCTCGCATTTTGAGCCTCGGTGACGGCAATGCGCCCGGATACCTTCAATTCGAAAATATCTGGATGATTTTGAACGTTGGAGGCGGACCGACACCGGACAAGCCGACGGTATCGCTCAGCGTTCCCGACCCGAACAACATCAACAGTTTTCTGAATCTCCGCGTTGCGGATATTCAAGCGTGCTATCGACTCTGGAAAAGCCGAGGAGCCGAGTTCATCACCGAGCCGTTGGAGAAATACGGCGAGTGGCGCTGCTACATCCGCGACCCCGACGGTTATCTGATCGAGGTGGGCCAGAGCACTACCGTCAAATACGGCTAACGCTCTGGCCGCACCGGGTGCGGATTTAGCCGCTTGCGAATCTCCGCACGGGAAAATCTCGCCCTGTTTGCGGCGCGCCCTTTGATTCGAAAATAGGTACCGTGCCGGCGTTGCTGGCGGCCTAGCAGCCGCGGCAGATGCTCTTGATCTTCTTGTCGAGCGCCGCGTCTTCCTTGTTGGCCTGGCTGTTCGGATCGCTGATATTCTTCTCGTTGCCAACGTCGCCGCGGCGTGGCTGACGATGTCCGACCGGCGCCTCCGGAGGCGTCGCGTTCTTCTGCACGGAGGACGATCCACCCTGTTGCTGCGCCCATGCCTGGGACGTACCAACCTGGGGCGCTCCAACCATCATCAGAGCCATCAACAAAACAGTCTTCCGCATCTCGCGTCTCCGCTTCTCAACCCTATTGCGCCCGTTCCGGCACCTCGACGGTAGCACAGTTGCGTCGCCCCTGCGCTGCGCAATCCTGAACCTTCCGTATATCGGCCATCGTGCCAAGGAGCCAGATTCCCGCGGCGACCAGCACCGCAAAGAAGCCGAACATCACAGCATTTTCGACGCCGCGGCGGCCCTCGTCCTCGGGCGGCTCGTGCCGTCCGTCCCCGGCCCCGCGCATCGCAGCCTCACGGTTGCGGCGGGTAAAGATGAACGTCACCGCAATAATCGACGATACGGTATCGCCGTTCCACGTCTTCCTCACCTTCGCGGGAAGCCGGCTGCGACAAATAGGTCGGGCCGATCGGCGCCTTGCCGTGGCCGCCGGGGATGTCGAGGACATAATCCGGCTGACAAAGTCCGGAGACGCGCCCGCGCAGCGCCCGCATCAATTCCTGCCCGGCTTCGATCGTGGTGCGCAAATGCGCGGTGCCGGGCGCAAGGTCGCCGTGATGCAGGTAATAGGGCTTGATCCGGCACTCCACGAAGGCGCGCATCAGTGCCTCGAGCGTCGCCGCATCGTCATTGACGCCGCGCAACAGGACCGACTGGCTGACCAATGGAATGCCGGCGTCACTGAGGCGCGCGCACGCCGCGCGGGCATTGGCGCCCAATTCGCGCGGATGGTTGGCGTGGATCGCAATCCAGGTCGTCGCTCCCTGAACCCGCAGTGCCGCGACCGTCTCCGGATTGATGCGGTCCGGATCGGCAATCGGGACACGGGTGTGAAGGCGGATGATCTTGACGTGATCGATGGCGGCGAGGTCGGCCATGATCTCGGTCAACCTGCGCGGCGACAGCATCAGGGGATCGCCGCCGGTCAGGATGACTTCCCAGATCTCCGGATGGCTACGGATGTAATCGAGCCCCGCGCGGTAGGCCTCGTCCGACAAGGCCGATGCCTTTCCGGGCCCGACCATTTCGCGCCGGAAGCAAAACCGGCAATACACCGCGCAGACATGGACGAGCTTGAACAACACCCGGTCCGGATAGCGATGCACGATGCCTGAGACCGGCGAATGCGCATCGTCGCCGATCGGGTCGGCGTTCTCGCCCGACTGCTCCACGAGTTCGTCGGCGCTCGGGATGAACTGCCGCGCGATCGGGTCGGCAGGATCGGCCGGATCGATCAGCGCGGCAAGCTCCGGCGTCACCGCGACCGCGTAACGCGCAGCCACTTGCTCGAGCGCGGCAAGGGCTGCGACCGGCGCGAGGCCGGCATCGACCAGTTCGCGCGGCTGTCGCAGCGTCACCGCCAATTTGTGGTCGATGCTGTTCATGTCTCTCCCGCAGGCGGTGTCCAGACCACCTGATCAATTCGCGGCGCGCCGCTCGCCAGCATCACCAGCCGGTCGAAGCCGAGCGCGACACCGCTTGCTTCCGGCATCTGGCCGACCGCGGCCAGGAAATCATCGTCGAGCGGATAGCGCTCGCCGTAACGGCGGGCCTTCTCGTCCATCGCTGCGGTGAAACGATGGCGCTGCTCGGTCGCGTCGGTCAACTCGCCAAAGCCGTTGGCGAGCTCGACGCCGCAGGCATAGACCTCGAAGCGCTCGGCGACACGGGATTCGCCCGCCTTGCAGCGCGCCAGCGCGGCCTCGGGTGACGGGTATTCGAACAGCACCGTCAGACGCCCCTGACCCAGATTGGGCTCGACATGCTCGACCAGCACCTTGCTGAAGATGTCCGACCAGGTGTCGTCGTCGGCAATCCGCACCCGCTCCTTCGTGGCCGATGCCAAGGCGTCGCGGTCGCCCTCGCCGCCCGCGATCGTCGCCAGCAGGTCGATGCCGGCGAAGCGCTCGAAGCCTGCGGCGACCGTCAGCAGCTCCGGCTCGGCAAACGGATCAGCCATCCTGCCGCGGAACGAAAACCGCCCGATCCCGGTCGCCTGCGCCGCATGGGCGATCGCGACGATCGTGTCGGCCATGATGGCGTCATAGCCGGCATTGGCGCGGTACCATTCCAGCATGGTGAATTCGGGCAAATGCAGGTCGCCGCGCTCGCGGTCGCGGAACACCCGCGCGAACTCGTAGATCTTCGGCTCGCCGGCCGCGAGCAGCTTCTTGCAGGCGAATTCCGGAGAGGTGCGCAGATAACGCGTCGCATGCGCACCATCGGCCTGCCTGAGCTCGGTGCGCGGGGCGTGCAGATGCGTCTCGTTACCCGGAGAGATCTGCAGGATGGCGGTCTCGACCTCGGCAAATCCCTGCTCCTCGAACCAGGCGCGGAGCGCCCGCGTGATCGCGGTCCGCGCCTGCAGGAACGGCCTGCGGTCGGCATAGCGCGACGGTGTCCACCATGGCGAAGGCTGGTCACAAGATGTCATCGCGCGGCCGTCCTGGCGGTTGCGGATTCAACATCAACATGCCCCCACCCGTGTTCAAGAGTCGGACGCAAATACTTGATTCTAAACAAATACATGGCGCACACGACCTTGGCCTCCGGGGAGATGCGGCGACGCTGATCCCTTCTTGTCGAAAGATGCCGGCGTTGTCCATCTGTCGCCTGGCTGAGCCTGAGCGGGGGCCCGGCATTCCCGCACCAGTTCAACCGGAACGGATCAACCCATATTCCGTCGACTGCGACCTCCGGGTGCCCCGCGGCTGCCTGGGGTCGCCTTGCTCGCGCGAGCCGGCGCCAGCGGCCTGGGACGCGGATTCGGCTCGGAAACAGGGTCAATCCCGACGAGCCGGAACGGTTGGCGACCTGCCGAATTCGGCCGCAAAAGACTGGCATCTCAGGGACAAATCAGTATGTTGCAGCCCGAAATCGCCGCCATGGCAGAGGGGCTGCCGAACCGGTTTGCGCCCCCGGCCTCAAATTCAGGAAAACACCTTTGAAAGTCATCGCCAGTTCCATCCGCAAGGGCAACATCATCGAGCAGGATGGCAAGCTCTATGTGGTCCTCTCCGCCGAAAACATTCATCCCGGCAAGGGCACCCCGGTCAGCCAGATCGAAATGCGCCGCATCGGCGACGGCGTGAAGGTCTCGGAGCGCTACAAAACCACCGACCAGGTCGAGAAGGCCACCGTCGAAGACCACAACTACAACTACCTTTACGAAGACGCCGACGGCTTCCACTTCATGAACAACGACAACTACGACCAGGTCCAGGTCTCGAAGGAGATCGTCGGGTCGTCTGCGCCGTATCTGCAGGAGAACATGACCGTGAAGCTGTCGATGCACGACGGCAATCCGGTCGCGATCCAGCTGCCGCAGCGCGTGACGCTGGAAGTGGTGGAGACCGAGCCCGTCACCAAGGGCCAGACCGCCTCGTCGTCCTACAAGCCCGCGATGCTCTCCAACGGCATTCGCACCGGCGTGCCGCCGCACGTTTCCACCGGAACGCGCATCGTCGTCATGACCGAGGACGGTTCTTACGTTGAACGCGCCAAGGATTGAGCGATAGTCTCTCAGGAGACTCGAACCGGGGGGTGCAGTGAACAGGAAGGTGGTCAGCTTCATCAGTTGCTGGCTGGCAGCCCTGCTCTTGCCTCCTCCCGGTGCCCATGCCGACGAATTCCGGACGCCATCGATCTCGGCCATGCGGGTCGAATGGCGCGCTGCGCTCGACCAGCTGCAGCAGGAGATCACCTCCCGCCCGGCCGTCGCCGCCAACTTCACCTTCGCCGGACAACGCCGCGTCCCCGCCACCGATCCGCGAGCGACGCCCGCTTTGGTGCAGCTCAATGCGGCGACCTCGCCGCTCTTCCCCGGCATCGCGCGCAGCCCGATCCCGGTGCTGCTACCTTTCGACCCCGCAAGCTATCTCGACGCGCGGCAAGGCGCTGGACCGGGCAACCTGCCGGTCGCGCGCTATCAGGCCGATTTCCGCGCTGTCGATCTCTTCCATGCCGGCGCATCCGGCTATGACGCGGTGTTCTCGCTCGACCCCGGTGCCGGCGACGGCATGCCGCCGCGGACGTTTGCAAAGCCGGTCGAGGTGCAGATCTCGGGCTCGATCCTGGTCTACGACCTCGCCGACCGGCTCGGCGGCAAGGGCGAGCCGGTCAAGGCACTGGCCGCGCAGTTTCCGGACATGCGCCGCTTCATCCGCGAAGGCTATCTCCGCTACGCCTTCACCCGCTTCGGGATTCCCTATGTCGTGTCGATCCAATGCCTCGACAGCGCGCCGCGGGCGAAGCGGCTCGCCTGTCGCGAGGCCACTCCGGTCGCCGAGCGCTTCCTGAAGGCGTTGCGCATCGCGGGCGGGCAGCCCTCGCAGCCGCGCGGCGATATCGCCTCCGGCTTTGCCGAGCGGCCGATCACGCAGGCGGCCGACTTCAGCTACCGCCCGAGCGGCGACATCGTCGCGGGCAGCGGCGGACGCAGGCAGCAGGGCGGCCATGCCGATTTCACCGTCTATTCGCAGATCCGCTTTCCGCTCGAGAAGGCACCGGCCTTCGCGCACTCGCAATCCTTCGCCAGGCGCAAGGCGGGCGCGACCGCGGACGAGTATCCCTGGCAGGACAATTTCTGCGAGGCGCGCAGCTTCGAGGTCGGCCAATGCGCCAGCGGCTACGGCCATCAAGGCCAGGATATCAGGCCGGGCGCGTGTCCCGCCGACAGCAAGGACAGTTGCGACCCGAGGCAGCAGGCGGTGGTCGCGGTGCGCGACAGCATCATGATCCGCTCGCCGCAGCAGCAGGCGGCGACTTTGCAGGTCAACACCCGCACCGAGCATGTCCGCTTCCGCTACATGCACATGAACCCGTCGGTGATGGACGCCGACGGCCTGCTCAACGGACGCCGCGTCGCCGAGGGCGAGAAGATCGGCGTGGTCTCGAACTATCTCGACCATCCCAACGGCACGTCACGGCATCTGCATTTCGACGTGCAGGTGTTCACGCGCGACGGCTGGCTCTGGGTCAATCCCTACACCACGCTGGTGTCGGCCTATGAGCGGCTGATCCGCGGCCGCGGCCGCGAGATCGGGCCCGAGCCCGGACCTGCCGCGGCCATTGCGCATGCCCTGCCCGACGATGTCCTGCATCGCATCGACACCCACGAAGGCGGCAGCAACTAGCTATTTCTTCCAGGGTGCATCACCGCGCGCCGCGGCGGCTGCGAAAATGCCCTGCTCGTAATCGATAAAGGCGCGCACCATGGCGCGATAGGCAGCTTCAGCAACCTTGGGCGACAGCCCGTCCGCATCCGCGAGCGCCATCGCCTTTTTCACGACAGCCTCGGCGCGCTCCGGCGCCTCGACCTGCGCGGGGTTGGCCTTGAAGCGCGCGGCTTCATGCACGTAGCGGCCGCGCTCCGCCATCAGGCGCACGATCTCACGGTCGAGCCGATCGATATTGCCGCGGACCTCGCCGAGCGTCTTGCAGCAGGCGCCATTGTCGACCGTGGGGCTGCCCCACAGCGCCAGTGCATTGGTTGCGGGTTCCTCGGCCCACGCCATTGCAGGAACCAGCAAGGTCACCAGAAGCACCAGCAATCGCATCGTACGCCTCCCAGAAAGCCGAGCACGCCTTGCGACTGGTTATGCCGATTTTGCGCGCGGATGGAAGCCGCACCGCGCTGCAGGCCAGATACTGGATCCCCTATGTCACGCCCCGCGCGACGCAGTCAGTCGATCTCCAATGCGGCCACCGTCTCCTGGACCCTCTGCTGAGCGTCCGCGGGTAACGGCAGGATCGGACGTGGGGGCTCGGCCGTACAGATGCCT
>NZ_JACMYO010000052.1 GCF_020889685.1 Bradyrhizobium oropedii | reverse complement strand
CCCCCTGAGACTGCAAGCGCGTAGACGACGCGCAGACCCGAGTATGCCTTGAACAGCTCCCAAATCGGCAGCAAGCGCGCATCGAGCTGTCGCGCCCGGGCCGCATCGCCGCTCCTCACAGCGCGGACGATATCCAGGCAAATCCGCGGGCAGATGCCTGCGAGGACGCTGTACCAGGTGTCCCCACCTGCCAACAGCGCCTCGGTGCAATTCCAGTCGGCGCTGTAGCCCAACGCGACGCCCCCCGGAACGACGGCCCGCAATTCCCGGAGATGGCCTGACAGGTTCGCAGCGTCCAGCGCCGGGCTCTTCACCGCGACGATTCCCTCGACACGGCCGAGACGGCCGATCAGAGCCGGCGTGAACCTGAAATGGGTGGTTCCGGGATTATCGTAGATGCAGATCGGCAACCTGCTCTCGCGGGCCACGGTCTGAAAATGCTCGAAGACCTCATCATCAGTCAGGGGCGTATAGGAAACCGCCGCCAAAAGGCCCGCCGCCGCACCGGCATCACGCGCATCTTGCGCCAAACGCACCGCCTCGTCGGTGCGCAGCGCGCCGATGCCGACCAGGATCGGCATCCTGCCCTCGGCCAAAGTGGTCGCCGCCTGCACCGCCCGCCGCCGCTCTTCGCGGCTGAAATACGGATATGAACCGGTGCTTCCGAGCAGCCCGATCGAATCCACCTTCGCCGCAATCAAAGGTTCGAGCAATGCGCGCAGAGCGCCCGTATCGACCTGCCCATCCCGGTTCGAGGGCGTTATCGGGAAGGCAGAGAGTCCCTTCAGACTGATCATCACATTGTCCCTCGTCAGCAACCTGCAGCGCAACCTGTCACGCAATCAATCGACGCGCCGCATTGCACGCAAGGTCCACTTTCACTCAAGCTGGGCACCAAACTGGTCCAGTGTGCTTGCAGCCCCGTCGATCGATAGCGGCTATTGGAGCATCGTGGTCAGCTGCGCGCCTTCGTCGGCCACGAACACTGCGATCAGTTCCGCGGGCTCCGTGGTGCTTGCATTGGCCGAGACCATGTGGGTCGAGCCCGGCGGCTCGAAGAACGACTGGCCGACCTTGAAGGTCTCGACCGGCCCGCCGCCGAGCTGGGAGCGGATCTCGCCCTTCGTGATGTAGGCGGTCACCGAACCCGAATGGCGGTGCGGCGGCGTGAAGCCGCCCGGACCGTAGAACACGCGCACCACCGTGACGCGCTTGCCCGCCACGTTGGGCAGCGCATGCGAGCTGATGACCTCGACCTCGTCGAGCGGCGACGCCGCATTCGCGCTGGCGCAGAGCGGCGCGATCACCGCGGAGATCGCATCCATCGGGGTCGGCAACGCCTTGCCGATCACGAAGGCGCAGGCCAGTCCCGCGACCACGGCCAGCGACACCGGACGCGGCGGCCGTGCGAATGAGAGAGATGGTGTCATCGCCATCGAGCTCATCGGTTGGTCTCCCCTGTCTATTGTCGTTCTGATCCGTCGCGACGCTTACGAAGCCGAGGCGTCCGCGCGCTGCCGGCGCAGCGGCGGCGTCCAGCGATAGGCTGCGCCGAACCGATTCCAGACATTGATCGACGCGATCGCCGAGGTCAGATAGGTCAGTTCCTGTTCGGAGAATTCGGCGGTGGCCTGCGTATAGACCTCGTCGCTGACGCCGTTCGGCATGGTCGTCAGTGCCTCGGCCCAGGCCAGCGCGGCGCGCTCGCGGGCCGAGAACTGCGGCGCCTCGCGCCACACCACGACGAGGTCCAGCTTGTCGACGGGCACGCCGAGGCTCTCGCTCTGCAGGATGTGATACTGCACGCAGAAGGCGCAGCCATTGATCTGCGAGGCGCGGATCTTGACCAGCTCCAGCAGCTGCTTGTCGAGGCCGGCCTTCGCCGCGAACTGGCCGAGCGCACGCACCGCGGCGAACACATCAGGGGCGAGCCTCTCAAAGTCGGTGTATTCCTTGCGGGCATGTGACATCGGCGCGGCCTCATGTTATCAGTGTACTGACATATTATCAGAGCTCTGATATTGAGCAAGACGCCGACATTCGCGAAGGCAACATGGCGGGAATGCAGAAACGAGGGAAATCCGGCGCCACCGGGCGACGTCCAGCCAGGACAACCGCAGGCGACGTCGTCGCCGCCCCGCTCGTCCCGCCACCCGGCGAAGGCAAGCGCGGCGAACAGGGCTACCTCGCCTATCTGCTGCGCCAGGCGCATGCGGCTTCGCGGCTGTCGATGGAACGCGAACTGGGACGCCTCGGCGTCACCTCACCGCAATTCGTCGTGCTCACCATGCTGAAGGCCTATCCCGGACTATCCGGCGCCGATCTGGCGCGCGTGGCGCTGCTGACGCCGCAGACGGTCAGTGTGATCATCCGCAACCTCGAGCGCGACGGCGCGATCCGCAAGACGCCGCACCCGGTTCACGGCCGGGTGCTGCAATGGACGCTGACCGGCCATGGAACCACGGTGCTGGAGAAATGCCGCCATATCGCCCTGGCCCAGGAGCGACGGCTCTCCGCCGGCCTCGACCCGAAGTCGGAACAGGTGGTTCGGCAATGGCTGTCAAAAATCGCCACAGATTTGCAGGATACATAGAGCATGACCCGGAAAAGTGGGAACCGGTTTCCCTCGCGACAAACGCGTAGCGTTTGCGCGGAGGTCATGCTCAAACAACGATCCCTGCGGCGGCGTGGCTTTTGGCTCACCCGATCGGCGCCGCTACACTGGCCGCATGAAACAGCCTGATTCTCCGAAATCCCCCGCCCGCCGCGCCGTCCTCAAGGCGGGGCTCGCCGCAGGCGTGACGCTCGCCAGTCCGCTCGGCGCGCTGGCAGCCGCTCCGCCCGGCTTCGAGCAATGGCGCGATAATTTTCGCGCCCGCGCGCTGGCAAAGGGTATTTCGGAGGCGACCTGGAATCGCTGCATGGGGCGGGTCGAGCCCGACATGAGCGTGTTCAAGCAGATGCGCAACCAGCCTGAATTCCACGAGCAGATCTGGCAGTACATCAATCGCCGCGTCTCCGACTGGCGGGTCATCCACGGCCGCGAGGCGTTGAAGAAGAACGAAGCGCTGTTCGGCCGGATCGAGCGCGACTTCGGCGTCGAGCGCGGCACACTGCTCGCGCTGTGGGGCGTTGAATCGGCCTATGGCGATCCGCTGGTGCAGCAGAACCACATGACGCCGGTGTTCCCCTCCCTCGCCGCGCTCGCCTGGAACGAGCCGCGCCGCAAGGCCTATTGGGAGACCGAGCTGATCAACGCGATGAAGATCGTGCAGCGCGGCTGGAGCACACCCGAAGAGATGAACGGCTCCTGGGCCGGCGCGATGGGCCATTCGCAGTGGATGCCGGAAGTCTGGCTCAATGTCGGCTTCGACTATGACGGCGACGGCAAGGTCTCGCCGTTCGGCCGGCCCGACGATGCACTGGGCTCGACCGCGAAGTACCTCGTCAATCGCGGCAAATGGCACCGCGGCGAGCATTGGGGTTACGAAGTCCGCGCGCCCGGTGGCGGCGCCAGCGGCAGCCGCAGCTACGCAGCCTGGACCAGCGCCGGCGTCGGCAGAGCCGACGGCCAGCCCTTCCCGCAACCGAACGCGTCGGCGCAACTCTGGATCCCCGTCGCGGGCGGCCCCGCCTTCCTGCTCGGCCCGAACTTCAATTCGGTGAAGAGCTACAATCCCTCGATGAACTACGCGCTGGCGATCTGCCATCTCGGCGATCGCTGTCTCGGCGGGCCGCCGTTCATCCAGCCCTTCCCGGGCTCGGAGCGGGCGCTGACGCTTGCCGAGGTCCAGGAGATGCAGACGCGGCTGACCAAGGCCGGCTTCGACACCGGCGGCACTGACGGCCGCGTCGGCAACGACACCATGAAGGCGATCAAGGATTACCAGATCAGGATGGGGCTGCTGCCCGCCGACGGTTACGGCGGCCTCAAGGTATTGGCGCGCCTGCGGCAAGGCGGCTGACGAGCCCGCGTTTTCCTCAAGCCCGTGCAACAGGATACGCCCCGCGGCTGATCGAGTTTTCCACAATCAACCTATAGGCGTGTTGATAACCTCGCACATCCATTGCCAAGACTGCCGTTCTTTGCCTGAATGCAGTCTATTTTAAGTTGTATTTGGGGGCTTACTTTGTTGAGAGCAATCGTTCTGGCGTGCGCCCTGTTTTTGGGCGCCTGCAAATCCGTCGATACGCTGGTATCGACGCCGACACCAACCGAGGTGTCGCAATATGCGGGTGAGATCGGCACCGTGACCGTCGCCGATTCAAATGGTGTCCGACGGATGTATTCATCCGAGTACCTGCTCGCGAGCGTCAACTACACCAACCAGCGCTGCGACGAGTTCTTCGATCTGCTGGCTCGCTTCAATCAGGACTCGTCCTTCATCGACAAGCTCCTCGCAGCATCCATTACGGCAGCAACGCCGTTGATGGCGAGCTATGGCGTGGCCGCGAACGCCGTCGCGGTCACCGGAGCCACCATCGCCTATGGGCAGAACGTCAACAAATTCGCCTCGGAGATCTACGCCTTCTCCCCCTATGCCGGTCAACTCAAGCGCCATGTGAAGCAGCAGATGGCCGACTATCTCAAGGGCATGGGCGCCGACTGGAAAAGGGGGCGTCTGCAGGAAGCCGCCTGTGACTCGACTGGCGGCTGCTACAACGAACTGGAGCGTTTGGTCGTCGTTCGCGGCCGCGCGCAGCAATATGCCAACATCTGCTCGATTTCCAATATGCGGGCAATCATCGACTCGTCGCTCGCGAACACGGACTCGAAGTGCAAAACCCCGACCAGTAGCGACACCACGGAGGCGGCGGCCGAGCTTACCACCTGCAAGGCGCAAGCAGCCAAACCCAATACATAAGCCGCCGCAGCGGAGCGATATCGAGAGGACGCAATCCACGCCCGTCAGCGAGCTTGGATTGCTCCACTCGATCTCGCGATGGGCCTACTGCTGGCGCACCACGCCGCCGGCGTTCATACCGCCGTCGATCACAAGCTCGCTGCCCGTGACATAGCGCGACGCATCCGAGGCGAGATAGAGCACGCCCTGTGCGATCTCGATCGCCTGGCCGGCGCGGCCGAGCGGCGTTGCGAACCTCGCACGCTCCTCCGGATCGATCGGCGCGTTCTGGCCGGCGCCGGTTGCGCCGGTCGGGATCTTGCCCCAGATCGGCGTATCGATGATGCCGGGATGCACGGAATTGACGCGGATGCCGTCGCCGACCTGGGCGCATTCCATCGCGATCGACTTGGCAAACAACCGGACCGCGCCCTTGGTGGCGCTGTAGCCGGAAAGCGTCGCCGCGCCGCGCAGGCCGGCCAGCGACGACATCATGATGATGGAGCCGCCGCCGTGCTTGCGCATCAGCGGCAGAGAATGCTTCACCGACAGGAACACGCCATCGATATTGATGGCGGTCTGCCGGCGCCAATCCGCGAGCGACATCTCGACAATCGACAGCGCTCCGATGCCGATGCCGGCGTTCGAGACCATGATATCGAGGCGGCCATGCCGCTTGCCGATCTCACCGACGATTTCGATCCAGCGCTCCTCGCTTGTGACATCTTGCGGCAGGAAGCTCACCTTGCGCCCGGCTTTCGTGAGCCGCGCCGCGAGCTCCGGTCCCCTCAATTCGTCGATGTCGGTCGCGACAACCGTCGCGCCTTCCTGCGCAAGCAACTCCACGATCGCAGCGCCGATACCCGATGCGCCGCCGGTCACCAGCGCGACCTTGCCTTCAACCTGTCCTGACATGTCCTCTCCAACGTTTCTTATCGGATCACCGTCGGGCCCTGATCCGGCGCCGCGACGTCGAGGACACGGAATTGCACACGTTCGGTGCCTTGCCAACGGTCGACTGCAAGAGAGCCCGCCACGTGCAGTTGCTGGCCGCGATTTTGCGTCAAGGCGCTGCCGAGCTTCTGTCCGACGGAGCGGAATGCGATACCGTTGACGATGGAACCGTCGCCGGACTTGAAGCGCAGCCGCAGATGCGCCTGCCCGACCTCATCGGCATAGACCAGCTGATGCGACGGCAGCGCAATCACCGGCTCCGGATTGGCGCTGCCGAACGGGCCCGCGCGATTGAGCGTCGCGGCGAATTCCGGCGTCACCGCGCGCGCGGTGACCGCACCGTCGATGAACAGCTCGTTCTCGTGGCGAGAGTTGGCGACGTCGGCCGCCAGCGCGCTTTCCATGTAGGCACGGAATTCGGCGAGCTTCTCCTTGCGCAACGTCACGCCGGCCGCCATCGCGTGCCCGCCGCCCTTCATCAGCAGCCCATCGTGCACCGCCTGGCGCACCGCCTTGCCGAGATCGACGCCGCCGATCGAACGGCCTGATCCGGTGCCGATGCCGCCCGGCTCGAGCGCGATCGCAAACGCAGGACGCGCGAACTTCTCCTTCAGCCGCGCGGCGACGAGCCCGACCACGCCGGGATGCCAGCCTTCCGCCGCGGTGACGATGACAGCGCCCTTGTCCTCCAGCCCAAGCGAGGCCAGCGCCTCGGCTTCGGCCTGCGCCTCGGCCGCCTGCTCGATCACGCGCCGCTCGCTGTTGAGGCGGTCGAGTTCGGCCGCGATCCGCGCGGCCTCCGAGACATCGCCTTCGAGCAGCAGCCGCACGCCGAGATCGGCGCGCCCGATGCGGCCGCCGGCATTGATGCGCGGCCCCAGCATGAAGCCGAGATGCCAGGCCTCCGGCGGACCGTTCAGCCGCGCCACATCCATCAGCGCGGTATGGCCGACATGATCGCGCCGGCGCATCGCGATCAGGCCCTTGGCGACGAAGGCCCGGTTGAGCCCGATCAGCGGCGCGACGTCGGCGACGGTGCCGAGCGCGACATGATGCAGCATGCCGAGCAGGTCCGGCTCCGGCATCACGCCGGTCCAGAAGCCGCGCTGGCGCAGCTCGCGGTTGACCGCGACCAATGTCACGAACACGAGGCCAACGGCGGCAAGATGGCCGAGGCCGGAGAGATCGTCGGGCCGGTTCGGATTCACCAGCGCGTCGACCTCGGGCAACTCATCGCCGGTCTGATGATGATCAATCACCACGACCGACATCCCGAGCTTCCTGGCTTCCGCCAGCGGCTCGATGCTGGTGGTGCCGCAATCGACGGTGACGAGCAGCGTCGCACCTTTTGCCGCGAGCGCACGGACGGCGTCGACGTTCGGCCCGTAGCCTTCGAAAATACGGTCGGGAATGTGGATCAGTGGATCCAGCCCGCAATGGCGCAGATGCCATGTCAGCAGTGCCGCCGAGGTCGCACCGTCGACGTCATAGTCTCCGAAGATCGCGACCTTCTCCCCGCGTAGCGCGGCATCCGCGATGCGCTTGGCCGCATGCTCCATCTCGGTGACCGTATGGGGATCCGGCATCAGCTTGCGGATGGTCGGGTCGAGGAAGTCGGCGACATCGTCGATCGCGACATCGCGCCCAGCCAGCACGCGCGCCAGCATTTCCGGCAATTGATAGCGCTGCACGATCGCGAGCGCCCGCGCCGCCCCGCGCGCATCGAGCCGGTCGCGCCAGAGCTTTCCGGTCAGCGACCGCGACACACCAAGAAACGCCAGCGGCGCTTCGATGGGCAATGCGGATGCGTGGAGCGTCATGATTCCTTTCCAATCAGGCAGGAATCGTAGCGCCTCAGTGAATCCCAAGCCAGTTCTAGCAGCCCATCCGGCTGGCGATTTCCCCGAAATCCTTGGCCACGATGTCCCAGTTGCCGGTGGCCTCGAAATCGACCTTCTGCAGCGGGCCGTATTCGGTCGGCCGCGCCACGAACGCGGTCTTCAGGCCGTGCTTCTGGGCATGCTTCAGATCGTAATTGTGCGCGGCGACCATCATCACCTGCTCCGGCGGCAGGCAGAGCAGCTTCGCGGCGCCGAGATAGGTTTCCGGGTCCGGCTTGTAGTGCTCGAACAGTTCGGCCGACATCACGAGGTCCCAGGGCAGGCCTGCGAACTTCGCCATGTTGGTGAGCAGAGCGACGTTGCCGTTGGAGAGCGGCGAGATGACGTATTTGTTCTTCAGCCGGGTCAGGCCGGCAACGCTGTCGGGCCAGGCGTGCAGGCGATGCCAGCCCAGCGTCAGATGGTGCAGGTCGGCTTCGGTAAGGCCCTTCACGTCGAACTGCGCGACCAGCTTCTCCAGCGAGCGGCGATGCAGCACATCGAGGATGACGTAGCCGTTCTGCGGGTTCTTGCGCACCTCGTCCATCGAGGCCACATAGACCGCGCGCCAGCCGTCGACCAGCGCCGTCCAGTCGGCCTTGATCCCGCGCGTCTCTCCCCATGTCGCGAAATCGTTGATCAGGCTGGTGCGCCAATCGACCACTGTGCCGAACACATCGAACACCAGCGCCTTGACCCCGGACAGATCGGACATGCGCGTCTCCCCTTGTTGTTGTTCTTGTTGCTTGGACACGTCGTTCCGGGGCGATGCGGAGCATCGAACCCGGAACCTCGAGATTCCCCGATGCGCAATCTGCGCATCTGTGGTTCGTCCTTCGGACGCCCCGGAATGACAACATTAATCCAGGTGGAACTTCTCCAGCTGGCGGTGCTCGGCCTTGATGTAGCGCACGGTGCCGGTCACCGAGCGCATCACGACCGTCTCGGTCTCGATCACGTCCTTCTTGAACTTCACGCCCGTCAGCAGCGAGCCGGTGGTGACGCCGGTGGCGGCGAACAGGCAGTCGCCCTTGGCCATGTCCTCGATGCCGTAGATCATCTTCGGATCGATGACGCCCATCTTGTGGGCGCGCTCGCGCTTCTCTTCGGTGTCGAGGATCAGGCGGCACTGCATCTGGCCGCCGATGCAACGCAGCGCGACCGCCGCCAGCACGCCCTCGGGCGCGCCGCCGGTGCCGATATACATGTCGACGCCAGTCTCATCGGGCTTGGCGCAGTGAATGACGCCGGCGACGTCGCCATCGGTGATCAGCTGCACGGCAGCGCCCGTCGAGCGCACGCTATTGATGATGTCGGCATGGCGCGGACGGTCGAGCACCAGCACGTTGATGGCGGTGGGGTCGACGCCCTTGGCCTTGGCGAGCCGGCGCACGTTGTCGGCCGGCGGCGCGTCGAGCTCGATCACATTCTTGGCGTAGCCCGGGCCGATCGCGATCTTCTGCATGTAGACGTCCGGCGCGTGCAGCAGCGTGCCGCCATCGGCCATCGCCATGGTGGCGATCGAGCCGGGCATGTTCTTGGCGCACAGCGTGGTGCCTTCGAGCGGGTCGACCGCGATGTCGACCTTGGGACCGGCGTTGAGGCCGACCTTCTCGCCGATGAACAGCATCGGCGCCTCGTCGCGCTCGCCCTCGCCGATCACGACGGTGCCTTCGATCGGCAGCTTGTTGAGCTCTCGCCGCATTGCGTCGACCGCGGCCTTGTCGGCGGCCTTCTCCTGGCCATGGCCGCGCAGCCGCGCGGCCGACACCGCCGCGCGCTCCGTCACGCGCACGATTTCGAGCGTCAGGATGCGCTCGAGCAGCATCTGCGGCGGAACGGAAATATGGGTCGACATCGGCGTACTCCTTAAGCCTCTGGGACAGGCCAGCCTGCCCGCATCAATCGTCTCACGCCCGACCCGTTCAGGCCATGCGCTAGTTCTTCTCGATCCGGATCACCTGCGGCCGGCCGCTGATGACCTTATCGCGCTGCACTGCGGCCAGCGCGCGATGCACGGCATCCTCGCTGGTCGCATAGGTAATCAGAATGACGGGGACCGGTGAAGGTTTTTTGGCCGCGCCATTCACATCGACGCCATCCGGGTGCCGTTGCACGATGGATTCCAGGGATATCTTCTGTTCCGCGAGCCGGGTGGCGATTGTCGCGGCAGTGCCTGCAAGATCGCGCGCCATCAGGCGGATATAGTAACCACCCTCGTGGCGTTCCATCGGCGCCTTGGAGGTGTCGCGCAACCGCTCGACCGGACGGCCGAACGGCTTGGCGCGAATGCCGCGGGCCACGTCGGCGATGTCGGCCACCACGGCCGAGGCCGTCGCGCCGCCGCCGGCGCCGGGCCCGACCAGCGTGATCGGCGGAATTCCCTCGCCGTCGATTGCGACAGCATTGGTGACGCCCATTACCTGCGCGATCGACGATGATTTCGGCACCATGGTCGGGTGCACGCGCTGCTCAATGCCCTTTGCCGTGCGCACGGCGACGCCGAGCAGCTTGACGCGGTAGCCGAGTTCCGCGGCGGCCTTGAGGTCTTCCGGCGTGATCGAGGAGATGCCTTCGACATAAACAGCGCTTTCGGCGACCTTGGTTCCGAAGGCGAGGCTCGCCAGGATCGCAAGCTTCTGCGCGGTGTCGTGACCATCGACGTCGAATGACGGGTCGGCTTCGGCGTAGCCGAGACGCTGGGCGTCTTTCAGGCATTCTTCAAACGACAGACCCTCCTGCTCCATCCGGGTCAGGATGTAATTGCAGGTGCCGTTGAGGATGCCGTAGACGCGGTTGACGCTGGTGCCGGCGAGGCCCTCGCGCAGGGTCTTGATGACCGGGATCGCCGCACCGACCGCCGCCTCGAAGTTCAGCGCGCCACCGTGCTTCTCGGCAGCCGCCGCGAGCCGCAGGCCATGCTTGGCGATCAGCGCCTTGTTGGCTGTCACGACCGACTTGCCGGCCTTCAGCGCGGTCTCGATCGCGGAGAGCGCCGGATCGCCGGCGCCGCCCATCAGCTCGACGAAGCAGTCGATGTTGGGATCTTCGGCCAGCGCCTCGGGGCTCTTCGCCCAGGCGATGCCGCGCAGGTCGAGGCCACGCTTCTTGGCTTTCGAGCGCGCCGTGACGGCGACGACGCGAACGACGCGGCCGCTGCGCTCGGCGAGCGCCCGGCCTTGCGTTTCGATGAGGCGGACGACATCGGCACCGACGGTGCCGAGCCCCGCTATGCCCACGTTCAGGGGTGCGACCATGGATTTAAAGGACCTGGAGATTAAGCAACCTGGAAGGATTAGCGTCGGTTGGCGAGAGGAACGACGTTGTGCAACGTTTCGATGCCGCTTTCAAGGAAGCGGCGCACGCCGCGCGCGGCCTGCCGGATGCGCTGCTCGTTCTCCACCATCGCGATGCGGACATAGCCTTCGCCATGTTCACCGAACGCAACGCCGGGCGACACTACGACGCCGGATTTCTCCACCATCAGGGTCGCGAACTGCATGCTGCCGACCGCCTCGAATTCCTTGGGCAGCGGCGCCCAGGCAAACATCGAGGCCTGCGGCGGCGGAATGTCCCAGCCGGCGCGGCCAAATGACTCAACCAGCGCATCGCGGCGCTTGCGGTAGGTGTCGCGCATCTCGCGGATGCAGTCGTCGGGACCGTTCAGCGCCGCGGTCGCCGCCACCTGGACCGGCGTGAAGGCGCCGTAATCGAGATAGGATTTGACCCGCGCCAGGGCGGCGATGATGCGCTCATTGCCGACCGCAAAGCCCATGCGCCAGCCGGCCATCGAGAAGGTCTTCGACATCGAGGTGAACTCGACGGTGACGTCGATCGCGCCGGGCACCTGCAGCACCGACGGCGGCGGCTTGTCCTCGTCGAAATAGACCTCGGCATAGGCCAGATCGGACAGGATGAAGATGTCGTGCTTCTTCGCAAACGCGACCAGATCCCTGTAGAAGTCGAGGTCCGCGACATAGGCGGTCGGGTTCGACGGATAGCAGACGATCAGCGCGATCGGCTTCGGGATCGAATGGATGATCGCCCGCTCGACCGCCTCGAAGAACTGCGGCGTCGGCTCCGACGGCACCGAGCGGATCACGCCGCCCGCCATCAGGAAGCCGAACGCATGGATCGGGTAGCTCGGGTTCGGGCACAGCACGACGTCGCCGGGCGCGGTGATCGCCTGCGCGACGTTGGCAAACCCCTCCTTCGAGCCGAGCGTCGCAACCACCTGCGTATCGGGGTTCAGCTTGACGCCGAAGCGGCGCGCATAATAGGCGGCCTGGGCCTTGCGCAGGCCGTTGATGCCGCGCGAGGCCGAGTAGCGGTCGGTCCGCGGCTTGCCCAGGGTCTCCTTGAGCTTCTCGATCACATGCGACGGGGTCGGCAGGTCCGGGTTGCCCATGCCCATGTCGATGATGTCGGCCCCGGCATTGCGCGCGGCCGCCTTGGCCTGGTTGACCTTTTCAAAGACGTAAGGCGGCAGACGGCGAATGCGGTAAAAATCTTCCATGGGACCCTTGCTCCGACAACCGCGACGCCAGAATCGCCCCCTTGGTAAGCTTGCGGAAGCCGTCACGGCCTCTTACAGAAATCGCGCTGAATCAATGATTTAGAGCGAATTCAGGCGCACGATCTGGGGGCTGCGGCCGGATCTGCGGTTGAACTGGGTTTCTTTTAGCACGGACGCCGGGCGGCGCCAGCGCTGATCGGCCACTGGCGCGGCTCACTTGCCGGCCTGGGCTGACGCCTGGGTCTGGCGCTCGCGTGCGGCAACCAGCTCCTGCTCGATCTTGGCCTGATCCGCCGGCTTGATCGTCGGATCGGCGCGGTCAGGCGGAAGGTCGTGGACCGGGAGGTAGCCGCCGGCATCCTTTTGCCGCGCCGGCGCGTCGGCCGGCATGCCCATATCGGCAATCGTGCTCGAGCAACCGCTCAGCGCCAGCAACGACGCGAGCAGCACTGCGGCCGCGGGCCCTCTGTTCATTCTATCGATCGGCATGCGCCGAATTGTCCCCAACAAGCTAGCGCGTAGGTCGCACGTTGCCGACACGGGTCGCACTGGTACGAGCCTTGCAGCGTCCCCGCTGCGTTAATCCTGGCTTTAATCGTTTCAAACGATTGTCGCTCGAAACGCTTAAGCCGTGAACAGCAAAAGCGACCCCTGAGGCTTCAATATGACGGAACAAAGATTTTTTGTCGCACCGCAACACAGCGAAACATCGGATTTTCACTGATTTTCGTTGCCGCACCGCGCGATGACGCCCCCCCAACGACGCGATATTGTCCTTCAAATGAGCAACGTCAGTACCGACACCCAAGCCGCCCCGAAATTCAACGCCGAAGCCTTCGCCATGAACATCGCGCGGGCGATGGAGAGCAGTGGCCAGGCGCTGGCCGCCTATCTCAAGCCGCGCCAGACCGGCGAAGTCCGCGACAAGCCGCCGAACGAGCTCGGAGAGGTCATCAAGACCTTCAGCGTGATCGCCGAATACTGGCTGTCCGACAAGGAGCGCGCCTCGTCGCTGCAGATGCAGCTCGGCAAGGATTACCTCGATCTCTGGGGCGCGGCGGTGCGCCGCATGGCCGGCGAAGCCGATGCCAAACCCGCGATCGCGCCGGCTCCGCGTGACAAGCGCTTCCAGGATCCGGAGTGGAAATCGAATCAGTTCTTCGACTTCATCCTCCAGCTCTATCTGTTGACCGCGAAATGGGCGCAGCAGCTGGTCCACGACGCCGACGGGATCGATCCGCATACCCGCAAGAAGGCCGAATTCTACGTCCAGCAGATCGCCAACGCGCTGGCGCCGTCGAACTTCGTGCTGACCAACCCGGAAGTGCTGCGCGCCACCGTCGAGACCAACGGCGACAACCTGGTGCGCGGCATGAAGATGCTGGCCGAGGATATCGAGGCCGGCCACGGCACGCTGCGGATCCGCCAGTCCGATTCGAGCAACCTCGAGGTCGGCGTCAACATGGCGACGACGCCGGGCAAGGTGATCTACCAGAACGAGCTGATGCAGCTGATCCAGTATTCGCCGGCGACGGAGAACGTGCTGCGCACGCCACTGCTGATCGTGCCGCCATGGATCAACAAGTTCTACATCCTCGATCTGCGCCCTGAGAAATCCTACGTCAAATGGTGCGTCGACCAGGGCATCACGGTGTTTGTGATCTCCTGGGTCAATCCGGACAAGGAGCTCGGCAAGAAGACCTGGGCCGACTACATGGCCGAAGGCCCGCTCACGGCGATGGACGTGATCGAGAAGGTCACCGGCGAGATGAAGGTGCACACCGCCGGCTATTGCGTCGGCGGCACCATGCTCGCCTCGACGCTCGCCTATCTCGCCGAGAAGCGCCGCCAGCGCGTGAAGTCGGCGACGTTCTTTGCCGCGCAGGTCGACTTCACCCACGCCGGCGACCTTCTGGTGTTCGTCGACGAGGACCAGATCTCGGCGCTGGAACGCGATATGCAGGAATCCGGCGTCCTCGAAGGCAGCAAGATGGCGATGGCCTTCAACATGCTGCGCTCGAACGACCTGATCTGGTCGTATGTCGTGAACAATTACCTGAAGGGCCAGTCGCCCTCCTCATTCGACCTCCTGCACTGGAATTCGGACGCGACGAGGATGCCCTCGTCGAACCACTCCTACTATCTGCGCAACTGCTATCTGGAGAACCGGCTGTCGACCGGCACGATGGTGCTCGACAACACGCTGCTCGATCTGTCGAAGGTGAAGGTGCCGGTCTACAATCTCGCCGCACGCGAGGATCACATCGCGCCGGCGGAATCGGTGCTCTACGGTTCGCAGTTCTTCGGCGGCCCCGTGAGATATGTGCTGTCCGGCTCCGGCCATATCGCCGGTGTGGTCAATCCGCCGGCCTCGAAGAAGTACCAGTACTGGACCAACGACAACATCAAGGACATCAAGCTCGCCGACTGGCTGAAGGGCGCCGAGGAGCACAAGGGTTCGTGGTGGCCCGACTGGCGCGGCTGGCTGGAAAGCCATGATCCGGAGACCGTCCCGGCGCGCGTGGTCGGCGCGAACGGAACGCCGGTGCTCGAGGACGCGCCGGGCAGCTATGTCCGGGTCCGCGCGTAGCGCCAAGCCTTCTCGTAGCACCAAGGCTTCACGTAACGCCAAGTCTATGCGTAGCGCCAAGGCTTCGCGTAGCGCTAAGTCTTCCGCTCAGCTATAAGCAGACGATCCCGAGGTCGGGAATCGAATTCACGTGAGGGGGAGACGATGACGCGCGAACTGTTCTGGCTGTCACTGACGGTGATCCTGACCGGCCTGCTGTGGGTTCCCTACATCATCAACCGCTGCCAGGTGCGCGGCCTCTCCGGCGCCATGGGCAACCCCTCGCGCAACGACAAGCCGCACGCGGAATGGGCCAACCGGCTGATGTTCGCCCACGACAATGCGGTCGAGAATCTCGTGATCTTCGCGCCGCTGGTGCTGATCCTCAACGCCGCCGACTACTCCACCAAATGGACCGTGCTCGCCTGCGCCGTCTATTTCTGGGCCCGCGTCGCGCATCTCGTCGTCTACACGCTCGGCCTGCCGGTGTTCCGTACACTGGCCTTCACGGTCGGCTTCCTCGCGCAGGCGGTGCTGGCGCTGGCGATCTTCAAGGCGCTCTGAGCGGCAAATTCCCGCCGGTCGCGGCGCAGCCGCGCCGGCGCTATCCCTCGTTCCTTCGCACCACGATATGCAGCATCGTCGCGGGCGCCTCGTCGAAACTCTTGATCTCGCTGGTGTCGGATGAGACTTGCAGCCACGCCCCTGACCCGGCGTAGGTCGCGGCCAGCCATTCAGCTGCGGGATAATTGTAGTAGCGGCCGATGCTGTCGCGGCCGTCGTCATGGCCGATCTTGTAGCTCGCGTAGAAGATGCCGCCAGGCTTCAGCGCCCGATGGATGCGGCTGAGGATGCCGGCCAATTCGTCGCGCGGAACATGCAGCAGGCACGCGCTGGCCCAGACGCCGTCATAGGCTTCGAGGTCGTCGAGCTCATCGAACAGCATCGCCTCGACCGGATGATTGATGCGGCGCGCCGCGACTTCAGCCATTTCAGGTGAACCGTCGGTCGCGCGCAGCACAAAACCTTCGGCGAGCATGACGGCGGCATGATTGCCGGCGCCACAGCCGAGCTCGAGGATCGCGCCGCCCGGCGGCAACAGCTTGAGAAAGCCGATCAGCCGGGCGGACGGAGCCTTCGCCCACCCGGCATAAGCCTCGGCATTGCGCCGATAGAATTGCAGTGTGGCGTCGTCCACGACGCGCCTCGTCGTCAGCTATCGGCCAGCCCGAGCATCAGCCGCATGTTCTGGACCGCCGCACCCGAGGCGCCCTTGCCCAGATTGTCGAGCCGCGCGACCAGCACGGCCTGGCGGTGCTTGTCGCTGGCAAAGACATAGAGTTCGAGCTGGTTGGTCTCGTTGAGTGCTTCCGGCTCGATCTTGCCGCCCGTGCTGGCCTCGTTCTGGAGCGGCATCGCCGAGACGTATTTGCTGCCGGCGTACCACTTCGCCAGCACAGCCTGCAGATCGGCTCCATCAGGCTTGCCCGGCAGCGCGTCGAGTTGCAGCGGCACCGAGACCAGCATGCCCTGCCGGTAGTTGCCGACCGACGGGATGAAGAGCGGCCGCCGCGTCAGATGCGAGTAGAGCTGCATCTCCGGCACGTGCTTGTGCTCGAAGCCGAGCCCGTAGAGATGGAACGCCGGCGCCGAGCCGTCTTCGAAGCTTGCGATCATCGACTTGCCGCCGCCCGAATAGCCGCTCACCGCATTGATGGTGACGGGATAGTCGGCCGGCAGCAGGCCACCGTCGACGAGCGGCCGCAGCAGCGCGATTGCGCCGGTCGGATAGCAGCCCGGATTGGAGACCTTTTTCGCGTTGCGGATCTTGTCGGCCTGGTCGGGCGCGAGCTCCGCGAAACCATAGGCCCAGTCGGGCGCGACCCGATAGGCCGTCGACGCGTCCAGCACCTTTGGCGCTGAGTTGCCCATCGTGTCGATCAGCGCGACGGTTTCCTTGGCGGCATCATCGGGCAGGCAGAGGATCACGAGATCCACCTCCTCCATCAGCGCGCGCTTGGCACCGGCGTCCTTCCGCTTGTCCTCTGCGATATGCTTCACCGCGACGTCGCCGATCGCGTGCAGCCGTTCCTGGATGCCGAGCCCGGTGGTGCCTGAGCCGCCATCGACGAACACGGTGGCCTTGGTCGCACCGCTCTTGGTCTTTGGATTGGTATCGGTGAGGGTCATGGCACGTTCCTTTCGAGCTCATTCGTTTCGTTTGCTAGCACATTGGCCGCGCCTGCGCCGCCAATCCGGTGATGGGCAGTTATCCTTGGATCGAACGCATCCTCGTCCACGTTAACAAGCCCCGCTCACGGAAACAGCGCGATCTGCTCCAGTCCGGTGGTTTCGGGCAAGCCGAACATCAGGTTCATGTTCTGGATCGCCTGTCCGGCCGAACCCTTCACAAGATTATCGAGCGTCGAGAGCACGATGGCGCGGTTCTCGATCCGGTCGGCGACGACGCCGATCTGAACGTAATTCGAGCCACGCACGTTCTGCGTCTGTGGCAACACGCCCTTCTTCGTCACATATACGAACGGCTCGTCGGCGTAGGCCTTTTCCAGCTCGGCGCGCAAATCGTCCGGCGTAGCCCCGTTCAGCTTGACATAAGATGTGCAGAACTCACCCCGCGCCATCGGAATGAGATGCGGGGTGAAGTTCACTGTCACGGTCGAGCCAGCGGCTGCGCCGATCTCCTGCTCGATCTCCGCCGAGTGTCGATGGCTTCCGATCGAATAGGGCGACAACCCTTCGCCGGCCTCGCTGAACAGCGTGTTCTGCTTCAGTCCCCGTCCGGCGCCGGTGACACCCGACTTGGCGTCGATGACGATGTCGTCGACGTCAATCAGCTTTGCCTTGGCCAGCGGAACAAGCGCCAGCAGCACCGCCGTCGGATAGCAGCCGGGACAGGCCACCAGCCGCGCGGCCGTAACCTTCTCCCGGTAGAGCTCGGTCAGCCCATAGACGGCCTCGTCCTGCAATTCGAGCGCCCTGTGCTCATGGCCATACCATTGCGCGTAGCTGTCTTTGTTGCGCAGCCGGAAGTCCGCGGACATATCGAGGATCTTGATTCCGGGATTGGCTTTCAGCACCGCAGCGATGATCTCTTGCGTCGTCCCGTGCGGGAGTCCGCAGAACACGGCATCGAGCCGCGTCCAGTCGACCTTTTCCCATTCCACGAGTTTTGGCAGGTCAAGCATGAAGAAGTGAGGAAACACCTCGCTCATCGCTTTGCCGGCATGGGTGTTGGCGGTAAGCGCGGTGATTTCGGCATTCGGGTGCCGCGCCAACAGGCGCACCGCGTCGGCGCCGGTGTAGCCGGACGCGCCCAGAATTCCGATTTTCTTCTTCGTCATTGCTCGCTCCTCGGAAGCGTAGTCATCTCGGTCTGTATCATCGCGAAAGCCTGCGGGCGCACCTCGCGCATTAAAGCCGCGATGTCCCGGGCACCGAAATCGGCCTGCAAAGCGAGCGCGTTGCCGACCGCCGCGAAATCGGCTTCGGATTTGTGCTGGTTCAGCTTGAAGCTGCCCTCCACCTCTTCCACCGTCATCTCAAAGCCCACGATCGCCTTCTTCATGGCATCGAGCCGCGGGGCTGTCATCTTGCCTGACGTCCACGGGGGTTTCGGCAGCAGCCGGTCCTCGAACTTGGCGCTCAGCGTGTCGATCTGAACCGCGAGTTCCTCATCCGACAGGGTCCGCACCGACCCGGTCAGATGCACGGCCTGATAGAGCCAGGTCGGCACCTGGTCGGGCGACACGTACCAGTCCGCCGACACATAGGCATCCGCGCCGTTGACGGCCAACAACCAGGGAGCCCCGCCCGCCAGCTTTACCAGCGGATTGTGACGGGCAACATGAAACAGCGCCCGCGGCGTGCCGTCGGCGGCGTAGGTCAAATAGAACGGCAGCACCGAGGCGATCGGCTTGCCACCGTCCCACGCGCAGGCCATGCCGAAACCGCGCGCTTCCGCGAAGGCAAGGCTCGCGGCTCGGTCAGGCTTGAATACCGGTGGCGTGTACATGGTCGAAACTCCTGCGTGACGAAGGAGCCGCCAGATCGAACCGCGTGTCTTTTTGAGGAGAGCGCCGCGGGATCAGGTCCGGCGGCAGAGGCGATGGTCTTAAACGCGAGCGACCGCCCATACCGCGATAATGCGGCGGCGGCGGGCAATGATGATGGTCGCGGCGTTGATCATGGGCGCGGCTATAGGGCCGCACCCCTTTGACGTCAAGGTTTGCTTTCGTCATTCCGGGGCGATGCAAAGCATCGAACCCGGAATCTCGCGCCATAACCTCTGGATTCCCTTATGCGCGATCGCGCATCTGAGGTTCGCGCTCCGCCCACCCTCAGGTGCGCAATTGCGCACCGGGGAATGACCGGCTAGATCGCCGGATTCCACGGCGCCGGTACGACGCGGTAGCCGCTGCCGTCCTTGACCACATTGCCGAGCCCCGGGAACGGGTAATGATAGCCCTGCACCTGGAGCCGCTCCGCGACGATGATGTCGTAGATGCGGCGGCGGGTCTTCTCCGCCATGTCGCCGTCCTGGTCGAAGAACGCATGCCAGCCGGGATTGGTCGCGAACAGATACGGATTGTTGGTGACGTCAGACTGGATGAAGACCTTGTCCGGGCCTGAGGCCAGCACGTAGGAGGTGTGGCCCGGTGTATGGCCGACGGTCTCGACCGAGGTCAGGCCCGGCGCGATCTCCTTGCCCCATTCGTAGGGCGTGACCTTCTTCTTCAGGCCGGCATCGAAGATGTTTCGGTTGTTCTTGAACAGGCCCGCCATGCGGCCGGCCGGCGCCCGGCTCATCTCGCCGTCGTCCATCCAGAACTTCCACTCGGTCGCCGGCACCAGCACCTCGGCGTTCGGGAACGCCGGCGTACCCTCGGCCGTCAGCAGGCCGTTCACATGGTCGCTATGGAAATGCGAGATCACGACCATGTCGACATTCTTGGGGTCGAAGCCGGCCGCGACGAAATTGTCGGCGAACTGGCCACTGACGCCCTTGCTGCTGACCTTCGCCAGCGCGCCATTGCCGGTATCGATCACGATCAGCTTGCCGCCGGTGTTGAGCACGAGTGGCGCATACCAGATCGACACCGTGTCGCGCGGCATGAACGCCTTCTCCAGCGCCGCGTTGATATCGTCCCGCTTCGCATTCGGGATGAAGGAGTCTTCCAGCTTGAACACGCCCTTGCCGTCGGACACCGCGGTGACGAGGATATCGCCGACCTTGTAGCGATAGAAGCTCGGCGCCTGCTTGTCGGCGACCGGCGCCGCGGCGGCCACGGGAGCGGCAGGCAACAACGGTGCGGCGGCGATGCCGGCAGCGCCAGCGAGAGCGTGACGTCGTGTCAATTCCATGTGTGTCCTCCCAGTGAAACGATGATGCGCCCGATGGAAGCTGCGCCTTCTGACGTGAGATTCTATCCGCGTTCTAGACGGTCGAGCGATGACGACAATGCGAGCCGTTTGCCCTCCCGCCTAACCCCCGCAGGTTGGCCTTATTCCGGGACTCGCTACACCACCCGCCACATCCACTCGATACCTTGGGCAATGACGTCGCCGAACAGCAGCAGCGCCGCGGACCAGACCAGCGCGGAGACGAAATTGGCGACCTGGAACTGCCAATACGACATCTCGAAAATGCCGGCCGCCAGCGGCACCGAGGCGCGCAGCGGACCGAAGAAGCGGCCGATGAAGATGCTCGGCACGCCCCATGTCTTCACGAACGCCTCGCCGCGCGGCAGGATTTCGGGATAGCGCGACAGCGGCCACATCTGCGCGACCTGTTCCTTGTAGCGATAGCCGAACCAGTAGGAGACCCAGTCGCCGAGCGCGGCGCCAATGCCGCCCGCAATCCAGATCGGCCAGAAGCTGATCCCGCTGACGCCGATCAGCGCGCCGATCGCAACCAGCGCGCCCCAGGCCGGCACCAGCAGCGAGATGAAGGCGAGCGATTCAGCGAACGCCAGCAACAGGACGATCGGGGCGGCCCAGGCCTGGTGATGGCGCACGAATTCGGCCAGGGCCCGCGCAAGGTCTTCCATTTCGTCGTGTGCCTTCCGCTCCGTTGAACCTCGAATGAACCTTTCTACCGGCACGCAGCCTAAGAACAGGTAAGCCAGCCCATTGCGTGACATCAAGTCACAAAGGCGGGGATCAAACGTGATTTCCGACAGGCTCCGCGGTCCGGGCCGGCCGACATCTCCCTCATAAGAAAAAGGATTCACTGGATGATCGGGTCACTGATGATGTGCGTGGGCGTTGTCGTTTTGCTGTTCGGAATGCTCGCGGGCATCGCCATGGGTATCCAGCACGACTTCACGTTGGGGCCGGCGCATGCGCATCTCAATCTCGTCGGCGGCGTGCTGCTGTTCCTGTTCGGCCTCTACTACCGGCTGATGCCGGCGGCAGGCACGATGCTGCTCGCCAGGATCCAGGGCTGGCTGCATATCGTCGGCGGCATCCTGTTTCCGGCCGGCGTCGCCGCCGTGCTGCTGAAGGGGCCATCCTTCGAGGCGGCCCCGATCGTCGGCTCGCTGATGGTGGTCGTCGCCATGGCCCTGTTCACGGTCGTTGTATTCCGCACCTCGCGGGCGTAATCGCGGGCGCCTATCTACACAGGCGGCCGGCCCTTCAGGGGGCGGCCGCCCCCATTTGGCAGCCCATCCGTGGCATAGTCAGAGCAACCGATTCGCTGCGCCAAGACCGGCGCGTCACTTGAAGAACCATGGCCAAACCATTGAAGTCGAACGCCAAAAGTAAATCTGCCGACGATCTGTTCGGGGCTCCGGAGCCGAAGGGACGTGCACCGGCCAAGGCCGCCTCGCGGGCTGCAGCCGGCGCCGAAGCCGGCTATACGGCGGCCGATATCGAGGTGCTGGAAGGGCTGGAACCGGTCCGCCGGCGCCCCGGCATGTATATCGGCGGCACCGACGAGAAGGCGCTGCACCACCTGTTCGCCGAGGTGATCGACAACTGCATGGACGAGGCGCTGGCGGGTCACGCCACCTTCATCGACGTGGAGTTGACCACCGACGGCTTCCTGACCGTGACCGACAATGGCCGCGGCATTCCGGTCGACCCGCATCCGAAATTCCCGAAGAAGTCGGCGCTCGAAGTCATCATGTGCACGCTGCACTCGGGCGGCAAGTTCGACTCCAAGGTGTACGAGACTTCGGGCGGTCTGCACGGCGTCGGCGTCTCCGTGGTCAACGCCCTCTCCTCGCGGCTCGAGGTCGAGGTTGCACGCAGCGGGCAGTTGCATCGCATGACCTTCGAGCGCGGCCATCCCAAGGGCAAGCTCGAAGACCTCGGCAAGGTCAACAACCGCCGCGGCACGCGGATCCGCTTCAAGCCGGACACCGACATTTTCGGCGCCAAGGCGGCCTTCAAGCCGCAGCGTCTGTTCAAGATGACGCGCTCGAAGGCCTATCTGTTCGGCGGCGTCGAGATTCGCTGGCACTGCGATCAGGAACTGCTGAAGGGCGTCGAGGACGTTCCGGCAGAAGCCAAGTTTCACTTCCCCGGCGGCCTGAAGGACTATCTCGCCGCGGCGATCCATGCCGACACGCTGGTGCATCAGGATATCTTCTCCGGCAAGTCCGGCCGCAGCGGCGCGCATGGCGCCTGCGAATGGGCTGTCGCCTGGACTGCCGATGCCGACGGCTTCCTGTCGTCCTACACCAACACGGTGCCGACGCCCGACGGCGGCACGCATGAATCGGGCCTGCGCAGCGCGCTGCTGCGCGGCCTGAAGGACCATGCCGAGCGCGCCGGTCAGGGCAAGCGCGCGGCCTCCATCACTTCGGAAGACGTGATGGTGGGCGCGGCCGTGATGCTTTCGGTGTTCGTGCGCGAGCCTGAATTCCAGGGCCAAACGAAGGACCGCCTCGCCACCGCCGAAGCGCAGCGCATCGTCGAACAGGCGATGAAGGACCCGTTCGACCATTGGCTGTCAGGCAATCCGAACCAGGCCAACCGGCTGCTCGATTTCGTGATCGATCGCGCCGAGGACCGGCTGCGCCGCCGCCAGGAAAAGGAAACCGCGCGCAAGACCGCCGGCAAGAAGCTGCGCCTTCCCGGCAAGCTCGCCGATTGCTCCGACGCAGGCACCGAAGGCTCCGAACTCTTCATCGTCGAAGGTGACTCGGCCGGCGGCAGCGCCAAGCAGGCGCGCGATCGCAAGACGCAGGCGGTGCTGCCGCTGCGCGGCAAGATCCTCAACGTCGCCTCTGCCGGCAAGGACAAGCTGACCGCCAACGCGCAGCTCTCCGACCTCGTGCAGGCGATCGGCTGCGGCACGCTCGCGCACTACCGCGAAGAGGATCTGCGCTATCAGCGCATCATCATCATGACCGACGCCGATGTCGACGGCGCGCACATCGCATCGCTCCTGATCACCTTCTTCTACCGGCAGATGCCGCGGCTGATCGACGAGGGCCATCTCTATCTGGCGGTGCCGCCGCTCTACAAACTGAAGCACGGCACCAAGTCGATCTACGCGCGCGACGACGCGCACAAGGAAGAGCTGCTGAAGAGCGAGTTCAACGCCAACGCCAAGGTCGAGGTCAATCGCTTCAAAGGCCTCGGCGAGATGATGCCGGCCCAGCTCAAGGAGACCACGATGGATCCCGCCAAGCGCACGCTGCTGCGCGTGGTGCTGCTGGCCGATGATCGCGAGGGCACAGCCGACTCGGTCGAGCGGTTGATGGGAACCAAGGCGGAAGCCCGCTTTGCCTTCATCTCCGACAAGGCCGAATTCGCCAGCGACGACCTGCTCGACGTCTAGGATCAACCGACTGATCTGAAACGATTTTCCGGCCGCCCTCCTGATCGGGGGCGGCCGTTTTCATTGGCCTTTTCGGAGCGCCCAAGCGCTTCGTTTTCGGGTGGTTGTGTCTCACCCGCAACAGCATTTCCGACGGAACCACGTATAGTCCTGACATGAGTTTCGGGAATCGGTGCCAGCGCACCCCCGTCAGCGACCCGATCGAACGCTAGTCGAGGATTTGGAAATGAAGAAGATTTTGCTCGCTCTGACCGCGGTTGCTGCGATGACGGCTTCGGCGTCGGCTGCCGATCTGGCCGCCCGCCCCTACACCAAGGCACCTGCCCCGATCGCGGTGGCGCCGAGCTGGACCGGCTTCTACATCTTCGGCGGTGGCGGCGGCGGCATCTGGGATGCTGACACCGGCGTTCAGTCGACCACCACGGGCGCACCGATCCTCGGCTTCAACCAGCGCCAGGGCGGCGATGGCTGGTACGGCACCGTCGGTGCCGGTTACGACTGGCAGACCGCCAACAGCTGGGTCATCGGCGTGTTCGCTGACGGCCAGTTCGGCAGCCTGAAGGGCACCATCCAGGATCAGGGTCTGGGCATCGCCGGCAACATCAAGAACGACTACAGCTGGGCCGCCGGTGCGCGCCTGGGCTATCTGGTCGCTCCGAACGTTCTGTCCTACGTCAACGCCGGTTACTCCAACTCGCATTGGAAGGGCACCACGCTGTTCAACACCGCGACCGCTCTTCCGGTCGGCGGACACACCAACGGCTTCGATCGCAGCGGCTGGTTCGTCGGCGGCGGCGTCGAGAACAACCTGAACATCTTCGGCATCACCGCGCCGGGCTGGTTCATGAAGACCGAGTATCGCGCCGCTTACTACGACAGCAAGAACATCTCGGAGCTGGCGGACGTCACCAACATCTCGAACGGCCGCGACATCACCTTCAAGCCGTTCGTCCAGACCATCAGCACCTCGCTGGTCTACCGCTTCAACTGGACCGGCCCGGTTGTTGCGAAGTACTGATCTCTTCTGAGATAGAAGACCAAAAGCCCCGGCATCGTCCGGGGCTTTTTTGTTGCCCTGATGGCTTCGGAACTATCCCGCCCACTGCAGAGCCGGCCGGCTGCGCCTGATCTGGTCAGCACGGGTACGATCGGGCACTCTCGCGGCCAGATTCAAACCACAGCGGACAACAACAATGAAAAACGGACAGTTTGATCTCTCGGGCCGGGTCGCGATCGTCACCGGCGGCAATGGCGGCATCGGCCTCGGCATGGCGCGCGGTCTGGCGGATGCCGGTGCGGCGGTGGCTGTGGTCGGCCGCAACGAGGCGAAATCGAAAGCCGCCGTCGAGGATCTCGGCAAGCGCGGCGTCAAGGCGATCGCGGTTGCAACCGACGTGACCGATAAGGCCGCGGTCGCGGCGATGGTCGAGCGGGTCGCCGGCGAGTTCGGCCGGATCGACATCCTCGTCAACAACGCCGGCATGAGCATCCGCAAGCCCCCGCACGAGCTCGAGCTCGACGAGTGGAGCAAGGTGATCGACACCAATCTCACCAGCGCGTTCCTGTGCTCCAAGGCGGCCTATCCGGCGCTCAAGGCATCGGGCCACGGCAAGATCATCAATATCGGCTCGATGATGTCGATCTTCGGCGCGAGCTTCGCGGCGGCCTATGCCGCGAGCAAGGGCGGCATCGTCCAGTACACACGCGCCTGCGCCAACGCCTGGGCACCGGACAACATCCAGGTCAACGCCATCCTTCCCGGCTGGATCGACACCGATCTGACCAAAGGCGCTCGCCAGCAGGTTTCCGGGCTGCATGAGCGCGTGCTCGCGCGCACACCGGCCGCACGCTGGGGTGCCATCGACGACTTCGCAGGCATCGCCGTATTCCTGGCGTCGCCGGCGTCGGACTTCGTCACCGGCACCGCGATTCCCGTCGACGGCGGCTATTCGGTCATGGCCTGAGCTTCAGGAGCCCAGAAACACAAGAGCCCCGGCGCACGCGCCGGGGCTCCTGCATCCTGTTCGCCTCAGTGTAAACTCAGTAGCGCGCGATCGCCGGCGCGTCGAACTTGTAGTTCATGCGCACCACCGCCCATTGAATGTCGCGCGGCTTGGCGTCGAACGTGTAGGTCCCCGCCGAAGTGCCGGCGAGCTGATAGGTCTGACGCTCGAAGGCCGCGTAATTGTATTCGACGCCGATGGTCCAGTTGCGGGTGATGCCGTATTCCCAGCCGGCACCGACCGTCCAGCCGCTGGCCCAGTGGGTCTGGCTGCCGGAGCCGGTTGCCGGCGGAACGTTGTCGACAACGGACAGACGGTTGTTCACGCCGGCATAACCGCCCTTGAAGTAAAGCAGGTTATTCTGAATCGCGTAGCCGGCACGACCAACGATCGTCGCCATCGCATTCGCGCGCCAGCTGAACTGATCATCGCGGCTAAGGCCGAATACCGTGTTGGTGACGCGACCGGAATTGTCGAGCCCGGAAATCGTGCCCTCGATGCCGAATACGAAATCGTTGGCCTGCCAGTTGTAGCCGATCTGGCCACCGCCCATGAAACCCGAGCCGCGCTGACGAAAGCCCTGGCCGGGAGCGAGATCACCGAACGCCGTCGTGTTTGCGCTGTTGACCCACTGCTCGTTGGCCCAGGCGCCACCGAGATGGCCGCCGACGTAGAAGCCTGCCCAGTTGTAGATCGCCTCCACATAGGCCGGCGCCTTGGTGTACGGACGTGCCGCGAGATCGGCGGCCGACGCAGCGCTGACGCCAAGCGCCGTGGTCACGGTCAGCGCGGCAATGAATCTGGCATGAAACACGATGGCACCCCCAGGTTGTCTGATGGGGATGAGCTTTCCCAGAGAGCCCCTTACCAAAAGAAAACCTCGGGAACCGGCAACGCAGAATCCGTGTCCGCCGGTTTCGAATCATGTCTCTCTGTTGCAATCGCGCAACTTCTAACGACCAATTTAAGCGACTGTTATCCCTAATAAATTCCGTTGCGAGCGTTCGACGCGCATCAACTCGCAGCCGGCGAATGCACGTGCTCCGGCCGCACCCCGACGGCGACAAGACGTGCCGTGAGGCCCTGCAGCCAGGGCATTGCCGTGATCAACCGCACCGCGAACGGCATCGGCTGATCGCCAGCCTTCAGCGCGGCGCTGATGATGTTGTTCTGCGCGATCACCTGCATGCGCTGGGTCAGGCGCACCGGAAATTCGCGGCGGCGCCTCACCGCGTCGAGTTCGTCCTCCGACGGGCAGCCTTGTGCGAGCTTCGCCGCCAGGATGTTTGCGGTCGCGACCGCGTCCTGCACCGCGAGGTTGACGCCGACGCCGCCGATCGGCGACATCGCATGCGCGGCATCGCCGATGCAGAGCAGGCCGGGACGGGTCCAGCGCGTCAGGCGATTGATCGCGACCGTGAGCAGCTTGACGTCGTCGAAGCTCTTCACGTCGCCGATGCCGGGCTTGAGGATCGGCGCGAGGCGCAGCACGTCGTCGAGCAATGCCGGCAATCCCCTCGCCTTCACCGCCTCGTATTGTCCCTTGGCGATCACATAGGCGCATTGCCAATAGTCGCCGCGATCGAACGTCACCATCATCTTGCCGTTGTCGACGCGGGCGAACAAATTCTCGGTCTCGTCCGGACGCCGCCCGACGCGAAACCACAACACATCCATCGGCGCGCCGATCTCCTCGACCGCGAGGCCGGCACGCTCGCGCACAATGGAATGGCGGCCGTCGCAGCCGATCGTCAGATCCGCCTCGATGTCGATGGGGCCGTCAGGCGTGTTCGCGCGCACGCCCGCAACAGCGTCGCCACGCCGGATCAGGTCGGTCGCCTCCGCGCTCATCAGCACCTTCAGCGCGGTGAAACGCTTGCCGCTCTCGCGCAGGAAATTGAGGAAGTCCCACTGCGGCATCATCGCGATGAAGGGATATTTGACGCTGAGGCGGCTCAGGTCGGCGATCCGCACCGAGGTGCCGCCGAACATGCCGTCGAGCTTCTGGATGTCCTGGTGCGGCAGCTTCAGGAAACCGTGGATCAGACCGAGCTCGTCCATCACCTGCAGGGTCGAGGGATGCACGGTGTCGCCGCGGAAGTCGCGGAAGAAGTCGGCATGCTTCTCCAGCACGACGACATCGACCCCCGCGCGTCCGAGCAGGTAGCCGAGCATCATGCCGGCCGGTCCGCCACCGACAACGCAGCAGCGCACCTTCATCTGACGCGTCTTCGGTCCCGCCGGATTGCCTGCATCCATGATGCCGTCCTTGCCGCTGTCTCGCCTCTCAGGCTCCGACTGTAACGCGGTTCGGACGACAAGGATGCAATGCTATCGCCTGCAAAACTATCGCCGGAACGTCTTGATTTCCGACACGCTGCCGTCGCGATAGGTCAGCTCCACCGAGACCGATTTGGTCTGCGGTGCGAGCTTCAGATAGGGCTGCGCGTCGGACGGGATCGCGCTCGGATCGCGCGAGTTGCAGGCCGGCATCTTCAGGACCTTGTCCGGCACGGCGCTATCGATGCCGATCCGCACCTCACGGATCGCGCAGCGATACGACATCAGATGCGTATAGTAGACCAAGAGCCCGTTGAACTCGCGGAACGCCAGCCAGCTGGTCGCGGTCATGTCGAGAATCTTGCGCTGGTCGCGGATCAGCGCGGCGTCGGGATCGAACTTGATCGGGAACGGCCCCTGCATCTCACCCTGCGTATCGACATAGCGGATCTCGATGGTGGCCGCCGGCGCGTCGGCGGGCAGCTCGATCGACGGGTTGGGCATCCGCTTGCGCGTGCGCGGATCGAGCGTGTCCATGAAGCCGGTTTCGCGGAAATCGCCGCTGTTGCCGATTCGCCAGGAAATGCCGAGCGTCGGATCGGCGATCGAGAACACGACGGTCCAGCCGCCATTGTGCCGCGAGAAGCTCGCGATCGGCGCGTTGATGGAGTCCTCCTTCGGCAGCTTCGGCACCGATACCGGCGGCAGCGCGGCCACCTGCTGCGGTGGAGCGGACGTCTTGGCAGCCTCGGCCTGCGCCTTCGCCTGCTCCTTGGCGATCCCGTTCAGGAAGACGTCGTCGACCATCTGGTCGAAATAGACCGGGATCTGCTTGTGCTTCACGGTCTCGGCCATCTCGCTGACCAGACGCCGCGTGCGCTGCGCGACCTGCACGAGGTTTTCGCCGGGCTGCAGCAACTCCCTGGCGAAGGTTCGCGTGAACACCGAATTGGGATTGGCGTCGTCGTTCGAGAGACGGTCGAGCGCGGTCTGGCGCGGCCCCGCCGAGAACACCGAGAACACGCCTTCGGGCAGTTGCGTCATCGGCGCCAGGCCACCGCCGCCGGCGACGGCGCGCGTACCGGCCCGCTCGAACGGATTGTTGCGGCAGGCGTCGAACACCAGGATCGAGGTGCGCGCCCTCTTGTTCTGCAACCGCTCGATGATGCGGTCGGCGAGAACAGAGGCGTCGCGCACCAGTTCCTCCTGCCCCTCGGTCGCTGCCGGCACATCGGTCGGCAGCAGGAAATTCTGGCCGGCGATCTCGAAGCCATGACCGGCATAGAAGAAGAACGCGGTATCGCCCGGTTCCACGGCGCGGTCGAAGGCGAGCAGCGTCTCGGAAAACGCCTGCCGGTTCAAATTCTCGGCCACCATCACGTTGAAGCCGAGCTGCTTCAGCGTGTCGCCCATGGTGCGGGCGTCGTTGACCGCCTTCTGCAGCTTGGGCACGTTCCTGTAGTCATTGTTGCCGATCACCAGCGCGACGCGCTTTTCGGCCTGGGCGGGCGCGGCCAATGCGGCAAATGCAATGGCCAAAAAGATCGCCGAAAGTCTCGAAAACCAGCTCATCATCCCGTTTCTCGCCTGCACGAGCAGTGTGCCGCCCATGCGACCGCCGCCTAATAGTCGGATCAGCCGTTTGGCCGGTTCAAGGCCGACCACACCGGGTCACTGTCCCGACCGCCGCCACCGGGCCACCATGGGCGCCCCGTCCGTCTCAGGTCAAGTTTCTTTTTACGGCCGGCATGATAGATTCGGGCCTTCACTCCGGCGCGAGCTCTCCACGGGTCCCAAGGGCTTTTCCGTGCACACATGGTCCACCGATCAAGTCGATCCCCGGGATCGCTTCGACTATTGGCGCGAGGTCCGCGCCAAGGGGCTGTTCGGCGTCACCGCGGAGCTCGAGCCCGACCGGCGCCAGGACTTCTTCGGTGAGTTTACGCTGCGCCAGCTCGGCGATGCCCGGCTGGTCGAGCTGCGTGCCTCGCCCTACCGGGTCGAACGGCGCACCGGCGATATCGCCGATGCCGCGAGCGACAGCCTGTGCATCTACCAGCAGCTCGGCGGCGGCGGCTGGTTCGGCGGCGCGCTGCTCGACGAGTTTGCGGTTCGCGACGGCATGTTCGCGACCAGCTATTCGGACCTGCCCTATCGCACCGTCCCGCTGCACGACGACGGCTTCCAGCTGCGCATCATCAAGATCCCCGTGGCGAACGTCGTGCCGCCGGGCGCCGAGCTCGGCGAGCTTGTCCCAAGGCCCGTGCAGGATGAGACCGCGCTGCAGATGCTGCTGGAATCCTGCTTCCGCGACCTGATCGAAGGCAAGGACGCCGCGGCGGCGGATACCGCTCCGATGGTGCAGGCGCTTGCCCATATCGCACTGATCGAGCGCGGTATCATGCGGCCGAAGAGCAGGCTCGCGCAGCAGGCCCTGCGCAGTGCCCATCTGTCGCTGGCCCGCCGCCTGATCCGGCGGCATCTCTCGAGTGCGGCGCTGACGCCGACCCTGATCGCCGGCCTGCTCGGCATCTCGGTCCGTCACCTGCACATCCTGTTCGAGGAAACCGGGAACAGCTTCTCGGAGACCGTCACCATGCTCCGGCTCGCGCAAAGCCGCCGCCTGCTCCGCGAGCAGCCCAGGCAGACCATCGCCGAGGTCGCTTATGCCTGCGGCTTCGAGAGCCTCGCGACGTTCTACCGCCTCTTCAATGCGTCCGAATCGATGACGCCGGGCGATTACCGGGCGCGACCGGCCTGAGCCTCCGGCCGGCACATCGGGCTGTTGCGGGTTGCTAAAGCGCTTTGATGCCCGTAATCGGGATTCCCGGCCTCACGCGCCGCCCCCTCGTCGTCCTCGGAATCCTGATGTCGAAGAAGATGATCAAGCCCGGACCAGACCTGCTGTTGCAGGTCGACCGGGCTTTTCTCGACTACGGCTATAGCGGGCTGTCGATGGTCGGGCTGGCCAAGGCCTGCGGCTTCACGCAGCGCGCGCTCTACTACTACTTCAGCAACAAGGAAGAGGCATTTCGGGCGGTCATCTCGTGGCGCCACGTCGACGACGTCGGGCTCGCGCTGGAGGCCGGCCGGTCGGTGCGGGCGAAGGGCGGCGGCGCGCTGGACATCTTTGCGAGGATTCTCGACGTCCGATACGGCGAAACGCGGCGCCGCCTCACGCATTCGCCGCACACCGTCGAGCTCAACGCCGAGGCCTTCAAACGCTGCCGCGACTTGATGATCAAATCCGCCGTCTCATTCCAGGCCGACCTGGAAAGTCTGGTGATCGAATTGCAGGCCGCCAAACTGCTGAAGCTGAACGGCGCGTTCACGCCGGCGCAGATCGCCCAGGCGCTTGCGGACGGCGGACGTGCCGTCAACCAATCGCTGCCGCCGATCGCCCACGACGACTTCTCGGCCCGCTATCGCCAGATGTGCGCGATGGTGCTGTACGGCTGCGCCGTGATGCCGAAGCGCAAGTAATCAGCGCTCTGCCCGGCCGCGCCGCAGGCGTCGCCTCACGTAACCCCTCGGACCATCGCTGCGGTCAGGGCCCGGCCGACCATGTCGCCGGGCCGTGGATATCTTCTGCCACATGTTACCTATTTCATATTTTACATGGTTATGTGAAATATAGGATATTGCATCGCAAGACTTTTTGGAGACGTCTCGAATGGTTGACATGGGACAAGCGGACGACCCGGCCCGTCGGCGCGCGATCGGGCGTTCTCTCGACCGAAATGATCAGCCTGCGCGCATTGAGAAGATAATTTCCGTCGATTTCGCCAGAACCGCGCTGGCGCTTCGTCCGGGCCCGGCACAGCCGATTTCCTTACCGGCGACGCGCGCTCTCACGCAGAGCGAGGGATCAAGCACGATGCGCGGCAAGCTTGGGGATCACAGCCCGGAATCGCTATCCACCGGTGCGGCACGCATTTCCGTCCAGGATGCCCCGGACATGCAGGCGGATCAAATCTCGGCAATTGAGCCTGCCCATCAAAGCTCTCCGACCACCGGCAATCGCGGCTGGGCGCCGCTGCTCGAAGCCTGTCTTGCCGACTTCAAGGAAGCCACGGAGACCGGTGATACCGCGCGCATTCCTGCGCTGGTCAAGATCGTCGCCGACCTTGCGCTGATCGAGCGCGGCGCGATCAGGCCGGGCAGCCGACGCGCCCAGCAGGCGCTGCGCGTCGGCCGGCTCAGCCTCGCGCGCCGCCTGATCACGCGCCATCTCGCAAAGCCGGCGCTGTCGCCAGGGATGGTCGCCGACCTGCTCGGCGTCTCGGTCCGCTACCTGCACGTCCTGTTCGAAGCGACGGGGGCGAGCTTTTCGCAGACCGTCACCGCCGAACGCTTGAGCGAGAGCCGCAGGCTGCTTTGTGAAAAGCCGCCGCGGCCGATCGCCGATGTCGCCCTCTCCTGCGGGTTCGGCAGCCTCGCCACCTTCTACCGGATCTTCAGCGCATCCGAAGGCCTGACGCCCGGCGAGTACCGGGCTGCGGGGCACTAGCCAAGACGGCGACCTGCTGCGGCCCTACGGCCACACTTGGCTGCATTTTCGCGGCAGGTGCGCCTCGGATCGACGGTATGCGCGCACTGAGAAGACAGCGCACGACAGTTGCGCCAGAAACAGACAGATACATTGGGGCTTGGCGGCAAGGTCATGATCGGCATCAGCGGCAGGCTGACGATGTGGCGCGGCGCGCTGCTCGGATCGGTGTCATTGATCGCGCTGGCCTCCGCGACCGAGGCGCAGGCCGCCTGCCAGGGCATGAGCGGCACTGTGGCCACGTCAAGCAGCATCCTGTGCGATGCCGCCAACCCGGCCGGCGGACGCCTTGATGCGACGGGTTTCTCAGGCGATCTCACGGTCACGGTCAACGCCGGCGCCGGCATTACCGGCGGCGCGACCGCGAACAGCTCCGGCAACCTCACTTTCAATCACAACGACCCCGCCGGCATCACGGCATCATCCTTTTACGACGGCATCGGCCTCTTAGCCCAAGGTACGATCACCTACACGGGATCGGCCGACGTCACCGCCAACGGGTACGCGATCAATGCCCGGGCGGGCAGCGGTCCGGCCTACATTACACAGACCGCCGGCACGATCACGGGCGGCACCGGCATCGACGTTGTGGGCAGCGGACCGAACGCCAGCGTCAACATCAACACGGTCGGAAGCCGGGTCGTGGCGGCTGGTATCGGAATCTACGTTCTGACCGACGGCAGCCAATCCGACGTCACGATCGCGACAGGCGCAGTCAGCGGGGACGCAACCAATAGCAACAGCGCAATCTTCGTCCGGATGGGACAGAGCCTTGATACTGCGCGCAATCTTTCCGTCACGACCAATGGCGCAGTCGTCGGCGGCATCTATCTCCAGAACGGGGGCGTCGGTACCGTCGACCTCACCACCAATGCGAGCGTTGCGGGGGGCATCAACCTCGAGGCCAACAATCTGGCCAACGCCAGCGCTTTCACGGTGAAGCTCAATCAGGATGTCAGTGGCAACGTCAGCTTGCAGAACACCGGCTCCGGCACCACGACGGTCCGAACGCACGGCATCACGGGCGGGACGCTGTCCGTTTACGCCACCGGCGGCGTCAACAACAGCCTCGTTGTGGACGGCAATATTGCCAGAGGAAACGGTCCCGATGCGTACTTTTTCGGCGCGCTGGCATCCGTCGGTTTCTCCGCCGCCGGCGGCAGCAACACCGCGACCTTCAATGGCGATCTTTCCGGAACCTTCGACACCAGGACTTCCACCTTTCATACGCGAGGTGGCAGTGTCTCCGGCCTTTACGCCGGGCTGGGAAGCACATCCAGTGACGGCTCGGCGGCACTGAACGCCAACGGATCGATTACGGTCACTGGCATGTCACGGCCCGGCGACGCCGCAAACGTGGCTGGAGCGAGCCTGTCAGCCTCCGGCGTGGCTCCGGTCGATTTCAATCTGCACGGCGCGGTGGCGGCAACGTCGATCAGCGACACCGCGTCGAAGGTCGTCGGCATCAGCGCGGTACAAAACAATCTGGGCACGATGCGGTTGACGGCCGACGGCGCCGTGACGGCCACCGCGGTCGGCACCGGCAGCACCGCCACCGGAATCAGCGCCTCAGGCACCAGCTTTACTCCGACCTTCATCAACACCGGCTCGCTCACCGTTCGCGCCAATGGCGACGTGACCGCGGCCTCGGACGGCGCCGCGACCGGCATCACGCTGAGCCGCGGCGACACCAGATACTCCGTCTTGACCGCGGGGCTCGGCGGCATCGATCTCGTCAGCAAGGGGACCGTGAGCGCCACCTCGACCAGCGCAGCGGCGATCGGCATCAGCGGCGTCATCGCCAACGGCGCCGACAATTCCGTAACGCTGGCGCTGCGCGCCGAAGGCAATGTCATTGCGAACGGCACGGCCGCCGGAAGCTACGGTATCTTCGCCCAGCGCGACGGTCTCGGCGACATCAGGATCGACGCGCTCGCCGGCGTGCAGAGCTCAGGCGTCGGCATTGCCGCATCGCGCTCGACACCGGGCAACATCTTCATCACGACCGGGACATCAGTCACCGGCACCACCGGCATCACGACATCGGGCGGCACCACGACGCTGGTCGCCAACGGCACCATCACCGGCACCGGCGGCACCGCGGTCCAGTTCGGCGGCACCAACGACGTGCTGCAAATGCAGTCCGGCGCCGCGTTCATCGGCAACGTCGTCGGCACCGGGACCAGCATCCTGCAATTCGGCGGGACGACCGCGACGAGCTTCGACCCGTCGAAGCTCGGTAGCGGCGCACAATTCTCGGGCTTCGCCAGTCTTGCGTTCCTGGCCGGTTCGAGCTGGAGCTTCACCGGCAACTCGAACTTTGCCGGGTCCGTCAACGTCGACAGCGTGTTCATCCTCAACGGCGCGATGCCGAACGCCAACGTCACCGTCGGCCCCTCCGGCACACTCGGCGGCAACGGCACCATCGGCAACACCATCATCAGCGGCACGCTGTCGCCCGGCAATTCGCCCGGCACCATCACGATGGCGAGCCTGACCATGACCGCGGCGGCGACCTATCTGGTGCAGGTCACCAACACGATCAGCGACAAGGTGAACGTGACCGGCGCGGCCAACATCGCCGGCAATGTCATTGTGCAGCCGCTCGAACGGATCACGAAGAAGACCACCTACACGATCGTCAACGCGGGAACGCTGAGCGGCACCTTCGGCTCGGCAAGCCTGTTGCTCGCGAACAACCTCGCGCGCAATCCGGTGCTGAGCTATATCGGCAACGACGTGCTGCTGTCGGTCGATCCGGGCCTGCTCTCGCCGATCCTGCCGGCCAACGCCGGCGTCAATCACAGGAGCGTCGCGGGTGCGATCGACAACGGCCTGCTCGGCAGTGCCAATCTCTCCAACGCGTTCAGCGCGATCTTCAACCTGTCGGGCGACAATCTCCTGAACGGCCTGACCCAGCTCTCCGGCGAGAGCGCCGCCGGTTCGCAGCAGACCACGTTCAACGCCATGAACCAGTTCATGGGCACGATGCTCGATCCCTTCCTCGACGGTCGCGGCGCGACGGCGATGCCGGCCGGCACTAGGGCTTACGCTGACGACAATTCGCTGGCCTACGCCGGCCGTCATCCGACCAGCGATGCCTATGCCGCGATTGCCCACAAGGCGCCGATTGCGCAGGGCTACGGTCCGCGCTGGAGCGTGTGGGCCGCGGCGTATGGCGGCTCACAGACCACTGACGGCAACGGCGCGCTGGGCTCGAACAACACGACAAGCCAGGTGGTCGGCACCGCCATCGGCGCCGACTACCGCTTCTCTCCGAACACGATCGCAGGCTTCGCGCTCGCTGGCGGCGGCACCAATTTCGGCGTCGCCAATAGCGGCGGCGGCCGCTCCGACCTGTTCCAGGCCGGCGCCTTCGCTCGCCACGATGTCGGCGCAGCCTACCTTGCCGGCGCACTCGCCTATGGCTGGCAAGACGTCACCACCGATCGCACCGTGATGGTCGGGAGCGTCGACCACCTCCGCGCCGAGTTCAACGCCAACGCCTGGTCGGGCCGCGGCGAAGGTGGCTATCGCTTCGTCACGCCATGGATCGGCGTCGTCGGCCTGACGCCCTATGTCGCCGGTCAGTTCACGACGTTCCAGCTGCCGGGCTATGCTGAACAGGCCGTCGTCGGCGCCAACACCTTCGCGCTCGCCTACAACGCGAAGAGCGTCACCGACAGCCGCAGCGAGCTCGGCCTGCGCGCCGACAAATCCTTCGCGCTCTCCAGCGCTATTCTGACGCTGCGCGGCCGCGCCGCCTGGGCGCATGATTTCAACCCCGACCGCACGGTCGCCGCGACATTCCAGACCCTGCCCGGTGCGAGCTTCGTCGTGAGCGGCGCGGCCCAGGCCGCCGACTCAGCCCTCACTACGGCCTCCGCCGAGCTGAAATGGAGCAACGGCTGGTCGGCGCTCGCAAGCTTCGAGGGCGAGTTCTCCAAGGTGACCCGCTCCTACGCCGGCAAGGGCGCCGTCCGTTACGCGTGGTAGAGCCATCCCGACCCGTGGCCGGGCCTGCTGCGAGCGCGCGTCTGCGTGATTTCGGAATATTAGAAGAATGTCCGTGAGTTGCCCGACGTGTCAACCAGCCCGGTCGAACGCCGGCCACCGCCGCCAGCTACTTTGCATGGGGTTGTTTTCGATATTTTGGCAACGCGCCTCCCCCGAAAAGGCGGCGCAGGCCTCCGCCGGCGCCTCGTCATCGGATCCGTGAGTGGCGATTCATTTGACCGCCAAATGACGGAAATGACGGTTATTTTGGCGAAAACGTTAAGCTTTTTCGGCCATCCGGCTGGTTCCAAGATTGACTTTACCGCTTTCGCCCCTATGTTGCGGGCAACGCGGCCCTCGGATCGAAACGCGATTCGTCAGGTTTGCCGTCCGTCAGCGTTAGTCAGAGCCCCCGAGCTTTATCAAAAAGCGAGCCGTTTCGGGGCCGAACGCGACAGCCTTTTACCTGCGATGCCGAACGGCGGTTTCGACCAGAGGCTCAATGTCTTTTTCCAATCTAGGCCTGTCCGATAAGGTCCTCGCCGCAGTTGCGGCCACCGGTTACACCACCCCCACTCCCATCCAGGAACAGGCAATACCGCACGTCCTCGCCCGGCGCGACGTCCTCGGCATTGCCCAGACCGGCACCGGCAAGACCGCTGCCTTCGTTCTCCCGATGCTCACCCTCCTCGAGAAGGGCCGCGCGCGGGCACGGATGCCGCGCACGCTGATCCTCGAGCCGACCCGCGAGCTTGCCGCGCAGGTCAAGGAGCAGTTCGATAAATACGGCGCCGGTCAGAAATTGAACGTGGCGCTGCTGATCGGCGGCGTCTCGTTCGGCGACCAGGACTCCAAGCTGATGCGCGGCGTCGACGTCCTGATCGCAACGCCCGGCCGGTTGCTCGACCACACCGAACGCGGCGGATTGCTGCTCACCGGGGTGGAGCTGCTGGTGATCGACGAAGCCGACCGCATGCTCGACATGGGCTTCATCCCCGACATCGAGCGCATCTGCAAGCTCGTCCCGTTCACGCGGCAGACCCTGTTCTTCACCGCGACGATGCCCCCGGAGATCAGCCGCATCACCGAGGCCTTCCTGCACAATCCTGCCCGGATCGAAGTCTCCAAACCCGCAACGACCGCCGTCACCGTGACGCAATTGCAGGTCCCCGCCGGTCGCGAAGCGCATGACAAGCGCGAGATCCTCCGCCGCCTGCTGCGCGATGCCAAGGATCTCAACAACGCGATTATCTTCTGCAATCGCAAGCGTGAAGTCGCAGTTCTTCACAAGTCGCTGCAGAAGCACGGCTTCAGTGTCGGCGCCCTGCACGGCGATATGGATCAATCCGCCCGCACGGCCGCGCTGGATCAATTCCGCAAGGGCGAGATTCCGCTGCTGGTCGCCTCCGACGTCGCCGCCCGCGGCCTCGATATTCCCGCGGTGAGCCACGTCTTCAATTTCGACGTGCCGCACCATCCCGATGACTACGTCCACCGCATCGGCCGTACCGGCCGCGCCGGGCGCACCGGGACTGCGATCTCCATCGTCACCTCGCTCGATAGCAAGTCGATGACTGCGATCGAGAAGCTGATCGGCCAGCCGATCCCGCGCGCCGAGGGCGACTACACCGTTCACAGCGAGGCCTCCGACGAGGACGCCTCGCCGCGCCGCTCGCGTGGCCGCGAAGGTTCGCGCGATGGCGCCCGCGGCGGCCGCAAGCCGCGGCGTGAACGCGAGCCGCGTCACGGTGAACGCGAAACGCGTCACGGTGAACGCGAAGCGGGTCATGGCGAGCGCGAGCCCCGTCACGACCAAGAGCCCCGCCGGGAGCGTGCAGCCAAGCCGGAGCGCGAGCCGCGCCAGGGCCGCAACACGTCGCCGCAGGCCGCCCCGTCGCATGTGCCGTCGATCGGGCGTGCCGAGCCGCGGCGGACGCAGCGCGAAGTGGATCACGAGCCCGCCGATCACTCGCACCTGCCCGCCTTCCTGCTGCGGCCTGTGCGCGCACGCGCGTAAGGCTTGCTCTGATGCCGCCGCGCCAGCGGCGGTCGTCCGGGAAATCTGTGTTGTCGCCGACGACCGACGCACGCGCCGGTCCGCCGCGTTTAAAGCAAATGCACGCAGTTTCCGCATCGCAATGGCAAGCCAGCGAAAGGCGTCCGAAAGCCGCGCTCGATCCGCGACGGAATCGGGCTCGTACGACGATAGTCGCGGCCAAATTCCCGTAGTTCCACTGTTTACCTTGCCTTCACTCTCGTCCCGTACCCTCGCGCCAATAATTTAGTCATTGCTGCCGGGCATGACCGGCATTGCGTGCATTGAGGACGTAACAGTGGTCAAGCTGCTGGACGAACACGAACGTACGTTGGCTTTTGCCGAAGTCGCGCTTGGTCAGATCCGCTCACTTCGCCAGACCGCAGTCCCCCGCAACTATGAAATCTGGTACGTCTACGCGACCGGATACAACGCACCGCTCAACAAGGTCGTCAACGAGACGCTGGCGCGGAGCGGCAAGCTCAGCGAATCCGATCTCGAGCAGATCTACGAAACCTATCTCTCGCACATTAAGACCTCGGACCGCATCGACAAGGTCGGCGCACGGGTCATCGGCGAGATCGATGCCGTCATGAAGCTGATCACCGACGCGCTCGGTGTGTCGGCCACATACGATGCAAGCCTTGTCGGTGCCACCAGCAAGCTTGCCACCGCGACCACCCGCGATCACATCAAGGTCATCATCGACAGCCTCGCCAAATCGACGCGCGAGATGCGCGAGACCAATCAGGCACTGGAGAACCGGCTCGCGCTGTCGAAGTCGGAAATCAGCGACCTGCAACACAGCCTCGAGGCGATCCGCGCCGAGAGCCTGACCGATCCGCTCACCGGCCTCGGCAACCGCAAATATTTCGACCGCTCGATCGACATGGCGGTGCAGACTGCGCTGGCCAGCGGCGAACCGCTGTCGCTGCTGATGTTCGACATCGATCACTTCAAGTCGTTCAACGATTCCTACGGTCACCTCACCGGCGACCAGGTGCTGCGGCTGGTGGCGCAGTCGCTGAAGCAGAACATCAAGGGCCAGGACATCACCGCCCGCTACGGCGGCGAGGAATTCGCTGTCGTGCTGCCCAACACCGCGCTGCGCCAGGCGCTGACGGTCGCCGACCACATCCGCCGTGCCGTGATGGCCAAGGAGCTGAAGAAGAAGTCGACCGGCGAGATCCTCGGCCGCGTCACGATTTCGGTCGGCGTCTCCATGCTGAAGCCGGCCGACGACACGGACTCCCTGATCGAACGCGCCGACGCCTGCCTCTATGCCGCCAAGCGCGCCGGCCGCAACCGCGTGATCTGCGAGGCCGATCCGGAATACAGCGCCGAGACGCAGACCCGCGTGGCGTGACCTCTTACCGTCCGTTGAGACGCGCGCAATGCGCGCTGTTCAGGATGAGCCCTTCCGCTTTACCCGTCTCTTCTGAGCCTTGGACGGCTTCGCAGCCGCTTTCCTCGCCGCGGCCTTCTTGCCCGCGCTCTTCTTCGCAGCAGCCTTCTTCACCGGCGTCTTCGACTTTCCCGCAGCGGCCCGTTTCCTCGGCCGCTTGCGCAGCGCGGCGCGCTGGGCGGCACTGAGCGCCGAGCGCGCCCAGACCGCAAGCTCCTCGACATCGTCGAACAGCCGCGCCGGCAGCTGCCAGTAGGAGTTCACCGTGACGGTCTTCGAGCTCGTCTGGTACTGGAACGGCTTGGAGCCTTCGGCCTCGAATTGCGGGATGGTCTGCTCGTCGGCACGGAAGTAGAGCCCGGCACGCAAGGCGAGCGCAAAGTTGGTGCCGTCAGCGGAGATGCCGTAGCCGGAGAACATCCGGCGCAGCGTGACCGGGCCGAAATCGACGAACAGGTCGGTGAGAAATTCACGGTCCATGTGCCCATCGCCCCGCTTTGCGCGCTCAGGGAAAGAGCGCGTTTCCATCCACGTCATTGCGAGCGAAGCGAAGCAATCCATCCAACCGCACACGCGGACCCGTGGATTGCTTCGTCGCTATCGCTCCTCGCAATGACGCCGGATGGAATTGGTGGTTGCGCCGCAGAGACCAGCGTTCCCTTGATCGTCTAGACCGTGGCCGGCTTGAGCTGCACCGATTCGCCGCAACCGCAGGCCGAGACCTGGTTCGGGTTGTTGAACACGAACTGGGCCTGCATCCTGTCGGCCACGTAGTCCATCTCGGTGCCGAGCAGGAACAGCACCGCCTTCGGATCGACCAGGATCTTCACACCCTTGTCCTCGACGACTTCGTCGGTCGGACGGATCTCGTGGGCGTATTCGACGGTGTAGGATTGTCCGGCGCAACCGCCGTTCTTGATGCCGACGCGCAGCCCGACGATCTCCGAGTCGGCGCGCTTGGTCAGCTCGGTGATCCGTTCCGCCGCGGCATCGGTCAGCTTCATGACCTGCGGGCGCGGCCGCTTCGGCTTGGCTGGGGTTGGTGAAGCTTGCGTCATGTCACTCATGTGGTCAGTCCCAGCGGCAAATCAATTGCCGGTCTTCTTGAGCCTAAGTCTAATCCCCTAACGCATCACCACATATTGAGGACGAGGCGCGCCTCGTCCGACATCCGGTCCGGCGTCCAGGCCGGATCCCACACCAGATTGACGCTCACGACGCCGACGCCGGGAACGCTGGCAACCGCGTTTTCCACCATCTGCGGCAGCTCGCCGGCAGCCGGGCAGTTCGGCGTGGTCAGCGTCATCAGGATGTCGACCGAGCGGTCATCCTTGAGATCGACCTTGTAGATCAGGCCGAGCTCATAGATATCGGCCGGGATTTCCGGGTCGAACACCGTCTTCAGCGCCGCGACGATCTCGCCGCTCATGCGCTCGGTTTCCTCTGCGGGCAGTGCCGAGGTGGTTTCCATGGAGGCCGTCTTGACTTCGGCTGTATCGGTCATGCGAACAATTCCCGCGCCTTGATCAGCGCCTGCGCCAGCTGGTCGACTTCTTCCCTTGTATTATACATCCCGAAGGATGCGCGGCAGGTGGCCGTCACGTTGAACCGCTCTAAAAGCGGCATCACGCAATGCGTGCCGGCGCGCACCGCAATGCCCTGGCGGTCGATCACGGTCGCGACGTCGTGGGGATGCGCGCCCTTCATCTCGAAGGAGATCACCGGACCCTTGTTGCGGGCGGTTCCGATCATGCGCAGCGAGTTGATCTCGCGCAGGCGGTCCTGCGCATAGGTGAGCAGATCATGCTCGTGCGCGGCGATCCGCTCCTTGCCGATCGAATTGACGTAGTCGATCGCAGCACCGAGCCCGATCGCCTCGACGATCGGCGGTGTGCCGGCCTCGAACTTGTGCGGCGGATCGCCATAGGTGACCCAGTCCTTGGCGACTTCACGGATCATCTCGCCGCCGCCGTTGAACGGCCGCATCGCCACCAGATGCTCGTGCTTGGCATAGAGCGCGCCGATTCCGGTCGGCCCGTACACCTTGTGGCCGGTGAAGGCATAGAAATCGCAATCGAGATCCTGGACGTCGATCGGCAGATGCACCGCGCCCTGCGCGCCGTCGACCAGCACCGGAATGCCGCGGGCATGCGCCAGCCGGATCACGTCCTTGACCGGAACCAGCGTGCCGAGCGCGTTCGACATCTGCGTGATCGCGACGATCTTGGTGCGGGCGGTGAGGAGCTTCTCGAACTCCTCGATCAGGAAGTTGCCTTCGTCGTCGACCGGCGCCCACTTGATCACGGCACCATGGCGCTCCCTGAGGAAATGCCACGGCACGATGTTGGAGTGGTGCTCCATGATCGAGAGGACGATCTCGTCGCCCTCCTTGATGTTCACCCCGCCCCAGGACGACGCCACGAGGTTGATCGCCTCGGTGACGTTGCGGGTGAAGACGATTTCTTCATTGCGGCGGGCATTGATGAACTGCGCGACCTTGCCGCGGGCGCCTTCATAGGCCTCCGTCGCGGCATTGGCGAGGTAATGCAGGCCGCGATGCACGTTGGCGTATTCGCTCTTGTAGGCTTCGGTCATGCGATCGAGCACCGCATTCGGCTTCTGCGCCGAGGCTGCGTTGTCGAGATAGACCAGCGGCTTGCCATAGACCTGCATGGCGAGCGCCGGAAAATCCTGCCGCACCAAAGCGACGTCGTAAGAACCGTTGGCGACCGCCTTGTGCATGCTCACGCCCTCGCCTCCAGCCAGCGCTGCGCGGTGGCAATTGCGACATCGCGTAACGCGTCGCTGACGATGGTCTCGATCGCCTCGCCGACGAAGGCCTGGATCAGCAGCGCCTGCGCTTCCTTCTCGGGCAGTCCGCGAGCGCGCATGTAGAACAGCAGGCTCTCGTCGAGCGCGCCGGTGGTCGCACCGTGGCCGCAGGTGACGTCGTCGGCGAAGATCTCGAGCTCCGGCTTGTTGTCGGCCTCCGCGTCGTCGGACAGCAGCAGCGCACGGGTCATCATCTTGGCGTCGGTCTTTTGCGCATCCGGACGGACGATGATGCGGCCCTGGAACACGCTATGGGCGCGGTCGTCGACGACGGCACGGAAGATCTCGCGGCTCGCGCAATGCGGCACCGCGTGATCCAGGAACAGCGTAGTGTCGGCGTGCTGCTTGCCGTTGATCAGATTGACGCCGTTGGTCTCGACCTTCGAGCCCTCGCCAGCACAGGTCACGGTCAACTGGTAACGGCTGACATGACCGCCCGAGGTCAGACCGAACGTGTTGAAATGGGCGTGCGCGCCGAGCGTCACCGTCGCCGAGGAGATGTTGAAGGCATCGACGCTGTCTTCGACCAGACGCACGTGATCGAGCCGCGCATTGTCGCCGATCGCAACGATCAGCCCGTCATGGGTCTGGTAGGCCTTGGCGCCCTCGCCGGCGAGATAGCTCTCGACCAGCGTCACACCGGTATCGCGGCCGAGCCGCAGCAGCGAGCGCGTGAACATCGCGACCGGCGCCGTGCCCGATGCGACATGGACGATGTGCAGCGGCCGGGTCAGCACCGTGCCGTCGGCGATGTCGATGACGACGCCATCGGTCGCCATCGCGCCGTTCAGCGCGATCATCGGATTGGAGATGTCGGACGCAAAGGCCTGCGCAGAGAGAGCAGCATCGCCGGCGTCGAGCACCTCGCGCAGCGGGCGGACGCTGAGGCCCTTCTCCAGGCTGCCCAGATCGGACAGGTCAGCCGCGAACGCGCCGTCGACCAGCACCAAGCGGCGCACGCCATCGATCGCCCGCAGCTTGATCGCGGCCGTGGCGCGATCCAATGCAGCGGCATCCGGCGCAGGCGCCAGCGGCAGCACCTCGCGCATCAGCGCGCGCAGGTCGGTGTATTTCCAGTCCTCGATCCGGCGATGCGGCAGGCCTGACCGTTCATACGCCTCGAACGCCTGCTGGCGCTGATCGGCGATCTTGCCCTTGCCCGGAAGACGGTCGCGCACGACGGCGAATGCATCGCCCAGCGCGCGCCCGGTCTCGGTCTTTGCGACAACGTTCATCTGAGAACCCGTTCTTATCAGGCAGCGTCTTCGAACTGCGCGTAACCGGACTCTTCCAGCTCCAGCGCCAGTTCCTTGCCGCCGCTCTTCACCACCCGGCCCTTCGACATCACGTGCACGACATCGGGCACGATGTAGTTGAGCAGCCGCTGGTAGTGAGTGATCACGACCATCGCGCGCTCCGGCGAGCGCAACGCGTTGACGCCGTCGGCCGCAATCCGCAGCGCGTCGATGTCGAGGCCGGAATCCATTTCGTCGAGGATGCAGACGGCCGGCTCGAACAGCGCCATCTGCAGAATCTCGTTGCGCTTCTTCTCACCGCCGGAGAAGCCGACATTGACGCCGCGCTTCAGCATGTCCTGCGGAATGTTCAGCGACTTGGCGACCTCGCGGACCTTCTTGAGGAAGGCCGGCGACGAAATCTCGTCCTCGCCGCGCGCCTTGCGCTGGGCGTTGAGCGCCGCGTGCAGGAAGTTCCAGGTGGTCACGCCGGGGATCTCGACCGGATACTGGAACGCCAGGAACACGCCCTTGGCGGCGCGCTCGTTGGGCGCCATCTCCAGCAGGTCTTCACCCTTGAACAGGATCTGGCCGCCGGTGACTTCATAGCCGGGCTTGCCGGCGATGACATGGGAGAGCGTCGATTTGCCGGAGCCGTTCGGCCCCATGATCGCGTGCACCTGGCCCGGGTTCACCGTGAGCGACAGCCCGTGGAGGATCTCACGTTCCTCGACACGAACCTGCAGATCTTTCACTTCAAGTAGAGACATCTGATTTTTCCTGAGCATCACCCGCAAGGCGCGCGTTGGCCGCGCCTCAGCAGGATGGATTAGCCAACCGAACCTTCAAGGCTGATCGAGATCAGCTTCTGCGCTTCCACCGCGAACTCCATCGGCAGTTGCTGCAGCACGTCCTTCACGAAGCCGTTGACGACGAGGCCGACGGCTTCTTCCTGCGAGAGACCGCGCTGGATGCAGTAGAACAGCACGTCCTCGGAAATCTTCGACGTCGTCGCTTCATGCTCGAACGTCGCCGAGGAATTCTTGGCCTCGACATAGGGCACGGTGTGCGCGCCGCATTTGTCGCCGATCAGCAGCGAGTCGCAGGCGGTGTAGTTGCGCGCGCCGGTGGCTTTCCGGTGCGCGCTGACCAGGCCGCGATAGGTGTTCTGCGACTTGCCGGCGGCGATGCCCTTGGAGATGATCCGGCTCGACGTGTTCTTGCCGAGGTGGATCATCTTGGTGCCGCTATCGACCTGCTGGAAGCCGTTCGAGATCGCGATCGAGTAGAACTCGCCGCTCGAATTGTCGCCGCGCAGGATGCAGCTCGGATACTTCCAGGTGATCGCCGAACCGGTCTCGACCTGGGTCCAGGAGATCTTCGAATTCCGGCCGCGGCAATCGCCACGCTTGGTGACGAAATTGTAGATGCCGCCCTTGCCCTCGGAATTGCCGGGATACCAGTTCTGCACCGTCGAATACTTGATCTCGGCGTCGTCGAGCGTGACGAGCTCGACCACGGCGGCATGCAGCTGGTTCTCGTCGCGCTGCGGCGCGGTGCAGCCTTCGAGATAGGAGACGTAGGAGCCCTTGTCGGCGATGATCAGCGTGCGCTCGAACTGGCCGGTGTTGCGCTCGTTGATGCGGAAATAGGTCGACAACTCCATCGGGCAGCGCACGCCCGGCGGCACGTAGACGAACGAGCCGTCAGAGAACACCGCCGAATTCAGCGTCGCGAAATAGTTGTCGGACGTCGGCACCACGGTGCCGAGATATTTCTGCACCAGCTCGGGATGCTCGCGGATCGCTTCCGAGATCGGCATGAAGATTACGCCGGCCGCCTTCAGCTCCTTCTGGAAGGTGGTCGCAACCGACACCGAATCGAACACGGCATCGACCGCAATCTTGCGGCTCGGCGACGGCGGTCCGCCGGGCGGCGGCTCGACGCCCTCGAGGATCGCGACCTCGCGCAGGGGGATGCCGAGCTTCTCGTAGGTCTTGAGGATCTCAGGATCGATCTCGTCGATCGAGGACAGCGTCTTCTTCGGCTTCGGCGCCGCGTAGTAGTAGATGTCCTGATAGTCGATCTTGGGATAGTCGACGCGCGCCCAGGTCGGCTCGGTCATGGTCAGCCAGCGGCGATACGCCTCGAGGCGCCACTCCAGCATCCAGGCCGGTTCATTCTTCTTTGCGGAGATGAAGCGGACGGTGTCTTCCGACAGGCCCTTCGGGGCCTTGTCGGACTCGATCTGCGTCTCAAACCCATATCGATACTGGTCGACGTCGATGCGCCGGACGCGCTCGACCGTCTCTTGTACAGCAGGCATTCAATCCTCCGCTCGCGGTTTCAAGGACCGCGGTGGATCTCAAGTTCAGAAAATCTCTTACGATGCTTTGAACACGAAATCACTGGCTTAGAACAGTTCAAGCTGTGTTTCGTCGTCCCCCCTTAACTAGGGTATCAGCGAGCTTTCGCCAAGCCTTGAGGGTCAAATCCACGTCTGTCTCCGTGGTAGACCAGCCAAGACTGAGCCGCACCGCTCCCTGGGACACCTCCGGACGGTATCCCATTGCCTCCAACACGTGGGATGGCTGGACCTTGCCCGACGAACAGGCGGAACCGGAGGAGACCGCGATTCCCCCGAGGTCGAACCCGATCACCGCCGTTTCGGCCTTCACGCCGGGCGCGGTGAAGAGAACGGTATTCGGCAACCGCTTGACGTCGTCAGAGAACACCAGCACGTCCGGCGTCTGCCGCAAGCCGTGCTCTAGCCGGTCGCGCAGGCCCCTGACGCGGGCGGCGTCGGCCTTCAGCGCCACCATCGCGGCCTTCGCGGCCGCGCCGAAGCCTG
>NZ_JACMYO010000051.1 GCF_020889685.1 Bradyrhizobium oropedii | reverse complement strand
CAGCGCCGACGCGAGACGGCCGATCCGCTCCCTGGTTTGAAGATAGGTGAAACGCTTCAGATCGCGGTAGACGATCTCCTGATCCGGCGCCTGCACACGCGGCGTGTGCCACAATTGCTTGAAGATGAGCGGATATTGATAGGCGGATTTGGCGGTCTGAATCAGCCTTCCTACCATGGCGGCCTCCCTCGACTTGTCATTCCCTCCAACCGATGCAGGCGTCTGCAATTCTGAGTGCGCGGATCGCCTGGTCAGCCGTCCTGTGCCGCGACGATTTCACCGCGCGACCTTACGGCGGAAGCGTCGCGTGATGCCCGCTCCTTGTGAAGGTCCGAAACGGACATCGCCCCGGTCTGAACCGGACAGGCTGCTCGCATGACAGGCATCGGTCTTGTCCGAAATTGCTCTCTTTGTCGTATTCGAGTTCTTTTCAACGCGATCCATGCTGCTCCGCAGCAAGGACGACGCGGCCAATATGCCTTGGGTTGTACAGGGAACCGGTTATGTTCTGTTGCATGGGCGAACAGAATCCGCCCAGGAGAAGCTAGGCCCGGCTCAAACATACGGTGTCCTTTTCCGTCGCGGAAGGAAAGGCTGGTTCAGATTGCGACCAACCACGCGACCCAAGAGACATCAGGGCTCACACGGCGACATCATGACCGTCGGCGTCAGCGACAGGGTCTATGAGACCACCAAGCTGGGCGCCGTCTTCGACGTGCTGATCAGTCACGCGTCGCCGCCGATGCCATCTTGCGCGACGTGCGCATCCCGTTGCAGGACATCCATTCGCCGCAGGCAGGGATATCGCTGACGCAGTTGATCACCATCTGTCAAAACGCGCTCCGGCTATCGACCGACCGCCACCTGCTGTATCGGATCGGCGCGTCGATCCACGTCTCGACCTACGGGATGTACGGCTATGCGCTCCTCTGCTGTCCCGACTTCCGCAAGGCGATGGATTTTGCGATGCGCCACCACGCACTCGCTGCGCCCCTGGCAACGATCGACTTCAGGGAAGACAAGGCTGACGCGAGATGGGTCATCGAACCCAATCTGCATGCGATGGGCGACTCCGCACTCTACCGTTTTGTCACCGAGATGCAGATCGGCATCCACATATCGCTGATGCGCGACATCATGGGGCCGACCTTTGCACCCTCGGAAATCACGCTCACCTACCCGCAGGCGTCGGACTTCGAGCTTCCGCGGAATCACATCGGATGCCCGGTCCGGTTTCGACCAGCCGGTCAATCAGATTGTCTTCCAGTCAAAATGGCTGGATCAACTTGCCGGCCTAGGCAACAAGACGACGTATCCGACCATTGTCGCCCTGTGCGACGACTTGCTCGGAGACCTGACGTTACGGATCGGGATCGCAGGGAAGATTCGTACCGTCCTGCTCCGCGACATCGCGAACCCTCCGACCTTTGAGGCCATCGCCAAGCTGCTTGGTGTGAACGAACGGTCGCTGCGGCGCCAGCTTCGTCAGCAAGGCTTCTCCTTTCGCGGACTGCGGGATGAATTGCGGAGGCAGATCGCTCTTAAATACCTCCGCAGCACGTCTCTGGCCAACGAAGACATCGCCCTTGCGCTCGGATTCAGCGATGCCGCGAACTTCAGGCGCGCATTCCATCGCTGGACCAACAAGGCGCCGAGCGAGATCCGCGGCGAATAATCGCAGCTCGTTCAACTGCCGCGCAGCGCTGCCGACGCGCGAACAGGTGACGGCCAGCCCGAGGCGGGCTCGACAGCCAGATGCTCGAAAAAATGGGCCGATGGCGGCGGCGCTGGCCATCGGCCCAACTGACCCGGTCGACGTCACGCAAGGACTGCGACGACGACGAGCATCTCGGGAGAAGAAGACGCCCACCTCAGGTCGGGTGTCGCACGCATGGTACGGGGGTGAGTGCGACGCAATTCAAGCTACATGATCGCGGTGATCGCCGCTTGTCTGGAGTTGTCGTGAACACAGACCAGCGGAGTTGACGGCACGTCGCGCCCGCCCGTATTTGCGCAAGCCCGTTCATATGGGCGCAAGGTCATTCGCGAAGCTATGCGACGGCGACGCTAGAACTCACGGCATCAAGTCCGCCGTGGAGCTACCCAATGACGAGAATTGCCATTCTCATCGCGTCTGTGGCGTTCAACGTCGCGTCGATCGCTGCCCGTGCTTCCGAATGCATATCGAATTCCGACATCGCGGCCTCGCGCACCCGTCTGGCGGCGACGCGCAGCCTGCCAGCCGGCATGGCACACGACGACAGGACTTGCCGTGCGTACGCCGCCTCGTTCTACGAGCTGGTAACCATCCGCCAGGCAGCCGCGAACTGCGTCCGCGGCTCCGATCGCGAACGTGGCCTCGCGCTTCTGGATTCGGAGATCGACGCCTTCAACGACGCCCTCGCCCGATGCGGCGGCTAACGCTTACCGCGAGTGGGCATGGGTGTGGTCGCCGGACCAGTCGCCTTTGGCTTTCGAACGGAACGGAGATTTCGGTGTGATCAACAGCGGTAGCGCGGCCAACGGCAAACGGGCTGGTTCCCGCAGGCCGAGCGAGGGCCGAGCTACGGAAACCACGAAGCCGGCATCGGCGCAACGGACGAGCCCGATGCGCCGGAATCAACGTTGAGATCTGCTTGATAACCGCGTCGGGATGAATCATCCGTGGCGCAGGGGCCGCCGCCGGCAAGCCCCTACGGTATCGACCAGCGATAGTCGCGCGGCGACATTCCGACGTGCTGCCGGAAACGCCGCGCACAATGGCTTTGATCCGCGAAGCCCACCGCCAGGGCGATTTCCGAAAGGGACAGGTTCGTGTGCGATAGCATTTCCATTGTTCGCTCGACCCGGCGCCGGATCAGATAATCATGTGGCGTGAGGCCCACAGACCGCTTGAATGCGCGGACAAAGTAGCACACCGAGAGATTCGCGAGCCTGGCCAGTGCTTCGACACTGATCCGCTGCTCGATGTTGGCGTCAACATGATCGCGAATCCGACGCAAGACTCTCGGAGGCAATCCGCCTCGGATAAAGCCCTGCGATGGCGCGGCAGCTGCACGATCGACCACGCCGGCTGTGAGCGACTGTGGCAGGCGAGGCTCGGGATCTTCTTCCGCGACTGAAGGCCGCAACAGCAGCATCAAAGGCTCGATTTGTCGTTCGTCCAACGATTTGAGCATGATTGGATCCTCTGTTAGATCGGTTCTCGTCGCTTCCGCATCGAGCATGGGAGGGCCCGATCACTTCGCGTTAAGAAAGGTGCTTCGTCGTGCCAGTGAGGATGATGGACGCCCTTCGCGGCGCCAATCGTGCCGGGGTCTGATCCCATCACACGTTGGTATGGGCGAGGTGTGGTACGAATGATCGATCTATGAAAAGCGTGCGCGTTTTGTACAAAACAGGGCAATCAGGCGGGTTGGCGCGTAGCTCAATTGTGTTGCTGGCGAACCGCCGCTCATAATTTCCGCAGCGACGGCTCCGCTTGGCGACCATACTTTCGTGTGATGATGCTAAGGCCTTGAACCATGGTATGGACATCGGTATCGCTGCTCATCCAGCCACTCGGTGGACTGTAACATGCCCCAGGCGTCCGGTGAGACCCCTGTCGTGCACATCGTCGACGACGACGACTCGCAGCGCTTTGGGCTCGACAGCCTGCTTCGTTCGGTGGGTCTCGCGGCACGGACCTACGGTTCGACGCAGGAATTCCTGAAAGCGGATCGGCTGGATGGGCCTGGCTGCATCGTGCTCGACGTTCGCCTTCCAGGCACCAGCGGGCTCGATTTCCAGGAGGAGCTGGCGACGTTGGGAATTCGCCTGCCGGTCGTCCTCATGACGGGGCACGGCGACATCCCGATGTCGGTGCGCGCGATGAAGGCCGGCGCTGTCGACTTCCTGCCAAAGCCGTTTCGCGAGCAGGACATGATCGACGCGGTCACTGCGGCGATCAATCGCGATCGGTTGCAGCGGGCGAACGAGAACCAAGCCATCGCCATCGTCGACCGCCACGCGACACTCTCGCCGCGGGAGCGCGAGGTCATGGCCCTGGTAACCGCGGGCAAAATGAACAAGCAGATCGCCGCAGAGCTCGGCCTGAGTGAGGTCACGGTTAAAATTCATCGCGGCGCGGCAATGCGAAAGATGGGGGCCCGCTCGCTGGCTGACCTCGTTCGCATGGCGGATGCGTTGAAGGACAGGGCGCGATGACCGGAAACATGCCAAACGCATGCCGCGAACTCACCTGGCGCCAGCAGGCATTGCCTGCGGCCGCCTCCCCAGGGGCTGAAACATGGCTGCGGGACATCTGATTTCGATTGTCGACGATGATCCCTCGATGCGAGACGCTCTCGCAGGGCTGATCCGTTCGCTGGGACACGAGGTTCGTGTCTTCGCGTCGGCCGAAGCCTTTCTGGCATCCGACGAGCTCGGGCGCTTCTCATGCGCGATCACCGACATCCAGATGCCGGGCATGAATGGAATCGAACTCAAGCGGCAACTAAGCCAGCGTCACGAGACCGTCCCCGTGATCATGATCACCGCCCGCGCCGAGCCCGATCTCGAAGAGAAAGCCATGTTGAGCGGTGCAGCGTGCTTCCTCCGCAAGCCGATCGAGGCGGCGACATTGGTCGGCTGCCTTGAGAAGGCGCTCCGCACTTAATAGGACATATCGTCATATCACGCCGGCCTCGTGCGCAAGCGCGGCCGCCTGTGTACGTTTACGCGTCCCAAGCTTCTCATAGATGCGCCGCAGGTGCGTTTCGATGGTATTCTCGGTCAAGAAAAGAGTCCGGGCGATTGCCTTGTTCGTGCTTCCCTTCCAGACAAGCCGCAGGACCTGAACTTCCCTGGAGGTCAGGCGAACGGCGTTGCCAGCATCGGCGCTCGCCACATCCCCCCGGTCCGGAGCGGTCGACCGGGCGATCGGCTCACCCAGTTCGCGCAGAAGCCCGACCAGGCGAGCTTCACCAGTAACTGACGACCGCACCGCCAACGCTTCGGTGAGCCAACTCTCGTCGGCCAACACCCGCACCATTCCGCTTTCCGCGGCACGAGTCGCCGCCTGATCGAACGCCTCGCTTGCCTCACGCCGGCGCCCCGCCGCTTCGAGCGCCTGCGATTCGAGGAACAGGAGCCGCAACGCGCGCCGTCGACGCCCGGCCGATTCGGCCGCGTGCCGTTCGGCGCAGATCTTTGGCAAGGCCTTGGTGCCCTCACCGGTCGCCAGGCACAAGCGCAATCCGGCTATCAGCACGTCGTCGATCTCGCTGGTATGTGGATTGAACGCACCAAAACTCTCCCACATGGCCGTATCGCTGCCGTTGGCCAGCGCCCGGCGCGCGCTCTCAGCGTCGTTGCTGCGCAGCGACGCATATGAGCGCTCAAGCCACGCAACGACCCCGAGCCGGCGCAGGCCCCGCCGTGCGCCAATCTCGCCAAGTCGGACCAGTACCGCGTGGCCCGCATCGACGCGTCCGCGCAGGAAATAGAGCCGAGCTGCAATACGATGCAACATGATGAGGTGATCCGGCAGTCCGGTCTCGATCACAATCGGCAGATAGTCGTCTACCAGCGACTGGCAGGCGTCAAGCTCGTTGGCCTCGTACAGGCATTCGGCGAGATAGGTCGCGATGACGGCGCCGGCGCTGCCATATCGCTGGCCGGCGTCGATCGCACGAGTGAAGGCCTCCTCCAGCCTCGCGCGCGCCACCACGACCTGCCCCAGATTCAGCTCGAGCGCAGCGGCGAAGCACACGCTGTAGCTCAGGACATAGAGCGCATCGATCGGTTCGCAGGCCTCGCGCGCCCGCGTCAGGTCGCGCTCTGCCTCGGCATATTGACCCAATGCGATATGGCAGAAGGCCCTTGCATTGCTGACCAATCCTGCGGTGAATTCTCCGAAATGAGTAGCCTTGGCGCGCAGCTCCTCGATAGCGCCAAGCAGCTGGGGAATACTGTCGGTCCAACCGAGCAGCATCATCCGCATGGCGATGGTCTCGTCGTCGCCGGCGCGCTCATCTACCCGCTCGATGACGTCCATGTATCGCCTGGCCGCCTCGTAGCGGTGTGCAAAGATCGCGGCGAAGGCAGCGGCCCGCAGCAATTTCGGCCTGCGGTACACCTCGGTGTCAGGTAGCGTTTCGATCGCGCGCGCGGTGTCGGCCACGCGGCCCGATTGGAGGTTGTCCATTGCGAATACGGCGAGCAGATCCCCTGCGAGTGACTGGTCATTTGCCGCCAGCGCATGTGCGAAGGCCTCATTCATGAAGCCGTGGGCGGCCGCCCAGTCCGCCGCCCGCCGATGAAGCAGAGTCAGCCGCTCTATCCCATCGCGAGCCACGTGCGCGCGCAGAAAATCCGCAAGCAGGGGATGATAGCGATACCAGAGTTGCTCGGCATCGATCGGGACGAGGAGAAGATTGTCCTGCATGATCTGAGAGATCATCTCCTCGCTGTCCGATCGCTCCAGCGCTGCATCGCACAATTCGGCACAGAATTGGCCGAGCACAGCGGAGTACAGGAGAAATTCGCGTTGCGGAGCGGACCGGCTGTCGAGGATCTCTTGCGCGAGGTATTCGGCAATGCCTGCGTTCATTCCGGAAATGGACCGCAACGCATCGGACCCATGCTTGCCGTGGATTGCCGCCGCCGCAAGCTGCAAGACGGCAGGCCATCCTTCGGTGTGCTGCTGCAGTGCACGAATGACCGGTGCGCCGACGTTCTGACGCTCGAGAAACGCCTGGGTCTCCTCGAGCGTGAAGCGCAGTTCGCCTTGACCAAGTTCGAGAAGCTGGCCATGCGCGCGCACCCGACCAAGCTCCAGCGGAGGCCTGGTGCGGCTGGCAAGGACCATGCGGTGATGCATGTCGAGATCGCCCAACAGGCGCTGCAGAAACGCCCAAACGCCCCGGTCGACGATCAGTTCGAGATCATCGAGAAACAGGGTGACCGGCACGTCGGAGTGCGACAGGCGCGCGATCAGGTCGGCTGCCCTGCCCTGCGGCGGGTTCGCGTTGGTTGCGTAGGGCTCCGGGGCTGGGCTTTGCGGATGTCCCCCCAGCACGGCCTGGACGGCCGCGGTCAGCGATTGCAGGAAACGACCGAGATCGTTGTCGGCCTGCTCGACCGCGAGCCAAACCGCAGCGACATCGCGTGCCTGGAGACGCTGGCGCAATTGCTGCATCAGCGTGCTCTTGCCAAATCCGGCCGGCGCACAGATCAGCGTGAGCTGGGCGTGGCTTTCGTCGATCTGGGACACCAGGCGGGCCCGCTCGACCATGGCAGCCGGCGCCCGCGGGGGCGAAAAGCGAGCGCCTCGCAGGCCTGCCGTTGAATTCTCGTGGGATAACGGCATCCAGTGCTCCAGCCCGGCGTGATGTGCAAGGAATGCTGCGACGGTAGTTTTCCACTGTCAACACAGCCGCTTGCGTCCGTGACCTCCTATTCACGGTTCTCCGTGATCCCGTGTCCGCGCAGCGCTCTTTAACTCCCGCCCATCGTCATTCATCAACCGGTGGGGAGAGGAAGTTGGCTTGTCACGGCGCGACTGCGCAACAACATCTGGACGGAGCGCCTCGTTTGGCAGCCGGGCGAGGTGGATATGCCGCCCCCTGGCGATAAGGCGCCCCGGCCCCGGCCCCGCGCACTCGATGACCGGCGATTGCGCAAGATCATGCAGTTCGTTGAGGCCAACCTGCACGCCGACATTCGTCTGAAGGATTTGGCCGATGTCGCGAACCTGAGTCCGTTTCATTTCTCCAGGGCTTTTCGGAAGTCGACGGGCGAGCCGCCCCACCGCTTCGTGCGCGGATGCCGCCTGGAAAAGGCAAAGCAACTTCTCATCGAGAGCGACGCGTCCCTTGCGGAAATCTCGCTGATCTGCAACTTTTCCTCGCAATCGAGCTTTACCAGGGCCTTCACCCGCGCCTTCGGAGCACCGCCTGGCACATTCCGCAAGGACGGCAAAAAGCCGCCGCGATAGTCAGGGCGACACGTTCAAGGTCGTTGTGCGAGAGCAAGATCGGTAAAGACAACTGTGGTATGAGGATGCCTAGATAGCTACTGCTGTCGCGCGACTGCTCGGACGGAGCCTGGCCCACTGGTATCTCCGACCGTGCACCTGACGACAACGAGGTCGAGGGGGTCCGGCATGGAAGATAGCAGCGCTTTTGGCGAAGCGTTTGGCGAACGCCTACGGGCACGCGCCACTTCGTTCGTTCGCACATTGCGCCACACCCAGATCGCAGTGACGGAGGTGCGCAACGACGACCCTCCGCACGGTCTGTCAGGTGACCAAATACGTGAGGACGCGTTTCTGGTCACGGTGCAGTTGCGGGATTATCCTGCGCATGAGTATTTCGAGGAGGGACGAATCGCAGGGCTGACGTCGCTCAAGGCCGGAGAGACGGTGCTCTACGACATGAAGCGCAACCCGCAATTCCTCATCAACAACCCGATTCACAGCGTTCATTTCTATTTCCCGCGGGCCGCGCTCGAACTTGTTGCGGACGGCGCTGAAGCGAAGCGGATCGATGAGCTGCGGTACCAGCCGGGCGCGGGGGTTGACGATGCGGTGATGCGCGGCCTGGTCGGCTCGCTCAGACAGGCGTTCGAGCATCCCGAACAAGCGAGTCGCCTGTTCGTCGAACATGTCACGCTGGCTGCCTGCACCCATGCCGCGACGACCTATGGCGGTCTTCGGCCGGCGACCAGGCCCGCGCATGGCGGGCTCGCGCCGTGGCAAATCAGGCGCGCGGAAGAGACGCTGGCGGCCGATCTCGAGGGAGATATCTCGCTGGCGGACCTCGCCAGCGATTGCGGTCTGTCGGCCAGCCATTTTTCCCGGGCGTTTCGACAATCAACCGGGCTGTCGCCGCATCAGTGGCTGCTGCGGCGCCGTGTCGAATTGGCGAAAAGCCTGCTGTCCGACCGCAAGCTGACACTGTCGGAAGTGGCGCTAGCGTGCGGATTCGCCGATCAGAGCCACTTTACGCGTGTGTTCTCGCGCCTCGCCGGGACCAGCCCGGGCGCTTGGCGCCGCAACAGCGGCTAAAGTCATCTACAAGCGTTGGGTTAATGATCGGAATCGACAATACGCGCACGTTTTTTCAATCATCTGCTCGATAACCCCGTCAATCTACGGGGAAATAGCCGCCAGTCGCCGCGGATTTGTATGCTTTCGGCATGTTCTAGCCCGCGCGTTCGCGACGGCGGTTACAGTACCGATTGGCCACCGAATCCGGGGACAGTAACACTCAAGCGACCGAGACTTGGGATGCAAGAAAGCAGCGGTTACGGCGAGCGGTTCGGCGAGCGCTTGCGGGCGAAGGCGACCGCGTTCGTTTCGCGCACCCTTCGCAATACCGATATCGCGGTCACCGAGCTTCGCTCTGACAACCCCGAGCTCGGCATATCGGCGCCGCTCGTGCGCGAAGACGCCTATCTGATCGGCTTCCATTTCGTCGACTACCCGGTGCACGAGTATTTCGAGGACGACCGCGTCGCACCCGTGACATCGCTCAGAGCCGGAAACACCACGCTCTACGACCTCAAGCGCAGTCCGCAATTCACCATCAACAAGGCGTGCCACTGCGTTCATTTCTACTTTCCGCGGACGGCCCTGAACATCATCGCGGATAGCGCCGAAGCAGCCCAAATCGGCGAGTTACGCTACCAGCCCGGTGTCGGAATCGACGATCCCATCATGCGCGCGCTCACCTCCTCGCTCGTCCCCGCATTCGAAGCACCGGAACAGGCCAGCCGGCTGTTCATCGACCACGTGACGCTTGCGGTCGGCATTCACGTCGCCAAAACCTATGGGGGCATGATCTCCGCGGTCCGCCCCCCGCGCGGCGGATTGGCGCCGTGGCAATTAAGGCGTGCACAGGATGCCCTTGCCGCCGATCTCCGTGGCGGCATTGCACTGGCCGATCTGGCGAACGAGTGCGGCCTATCAGCGAGTCACTTCACCCGAGCCTTCCGGCAATCGACCGGTCTTTCACCACACCAGTGGCTGCTGCGGCATCGCGTGGAAATGGCCAAGCACCTGCTGCGCGATCGACAGATCCCCCTCTCCGACATCGCCCTCGCCTGCGGTTTCGGTGACCAGAGCCATTTTACCCGCGTTTTCACCCGCCTGACGGGTATCAGCCCCGGTGCCTGGCGCCGAAATCTGGACTGACGCCGTCATTCGCTTCCTGGTCGAAATCGGCAAAGCCTGCGGCATTCTGACAATCGTTTTCTGCAAGAGCGATGCAAATAGCACCACCGCACCTTGCAGGAGAATCACTCGTGACCGACCAGGGCGCCTACGGACAGCGGCTTGCAGATGTCTTTCAGCTCGAGCGTGCGCCGTCGTTCGTCACGCGCTCGCTGCAGAAGTCGACAATCGCCGTCACCGAAATCAAATGCGGCATCACCAACCACGGCCTGACCGCGCCGATTCCACGCGAAGAGGCCTTTCTGATTACACTGCAGCTGCGGGATTGCCCGAGGCACGATCTGTTCATCGATGATCGGCAGGTGCCGAGCGGCCATTTGCAGGCTGGCTCCGTCTGCATCTACGACCTGCGATCCAGCCCGGTCGCCAACAGCATCAGCCCTTTTCATTCGCTGCACTTCTACGTGCCGCGGGCAGCGCTCAATGCCATTGCCGATATGGAAGACAGTGGCCGGGTCGACGAATTCGACAACAAGCCCGGCCTCGGCACCAGAGATGCGACCCTCGGCGGACTTGGCGAGGCCTTGCTGCCTGCGTTCCGCCGCCCCGAGGAGGCCGATCAGCTCTTCGTGGATCACTTGACGATCGCCGCCATGGGTCACGCGATCAAGACCTATGGCGTGGCACCGCGACAGGCTTCATCGGTCGTTACGGCCTTGACGCCGATGCAGGTCCGCCGCGCCGAGGAGCTGCTGAGCTCCCGTTTGGATGGCGAACTCTTCGTATCCGACCTTGCAAGCGAGTGCGGGCTTCCGACCGCTGCATTCCTGCGGGCGTTCCGCGCGGCGACCGGCGTCAGCCCCCATCGCTGGTTGATGCAGTATCGGGTCGAGCATGCCAAATCCCTGCTGAAGCGAGCGCCGGTCAGTCTGAGTGAAGTCGCCAGGCTGTGCGGGTTCGCCACCGACGATCACATGGCGCGGAGTTTCAGGCGTGTCACCGGCCAGCATCCCAAGAACTGGAGGAAGGGATAGGCCGCAGACGAAGGATTCAGCCGGCCAACCGGCCGATTGCGCTTCGCGACATCTCGGCGAGCAATGGTCATGAAACAGTTGAGGAAAACAGACACCATCATCGAACGGAAACCGCTGGACGCCAGCCAGAGCGCGACGACCAGCTTCCTCTCCGAGTTCGTGGGTGCCCTTCTCAACACCAAGCGGCCGCCGAATGTACTCGTGCCGCAAGCCACCTCGCTCGGCGAGCAGGTACGGTATCTCGCAAAGCTTTGGCTTTTTGGCGTCGTCCTGATGACCGCGGCGACCTGGGGGATGGTGAGGCTCGATATCTTCGATCGCCCGGGCACCGCGGCTCTCGTCTATCTGCTCATCATCGTCGTGCTTTCGCTGATGGACAGCTTCATCACCTCGGCGATCTTCTCTTTGGTCGCGGTCGGCTGCCTGGACTACTTTTTCATGCTGCCGCTCTATTCCCTCGAGATTGCAAGCACGCAGGACATGGTGGCGCTCGCGGCTTTCATCGCAACCTCGTTTGCGATCACGACGCTGGTGCGCAGGGCACGGCACTTCGGCGAGGCGCAGCATCAGCAGGCCCATCTTCTCGACCTGACGCCCGATGCGATCCTCGTCCTCGACGTCAATCGCGTCATCACATACTGGAATCGCGGCGCCGAGAACCTGTTTGGCTGGAAACGCGATGAGGCGATCGGAAAAGTCGCACACCTTCTGTTGAAGACTGCTTATCCCGCCCCGCTCGACGAAATTCTCGAAACCTCGAAGCGCATGGGGCGCTGGGAAGGCGAGCTTGTCCAGACAAACCGGGACGGCGGGCAGGTCTATGTCCAGAGCAAGTTGATCCTGCGACGGGACGTTCGCGGAAACCCGATCGGCGCCCTCGAGAGCAATACCGACATCACGGCCCGAAAGCGCGCCGAAGAGGCGCTTCGCAGGAGCCAGGCCGCGTATCTGTCGGAGGCGCAGCGGCTGAGCCATACCGGCAGCTTCGGCTGGAACGTCACGACCGGCGAACTAACGTGGTCGGAGGAAAGCTTCAGGATATTCGGATATGACCGAACAACCAGCCCGACGCTCGATATGTTGTTTCAACGCGTCCATCCGGAGGACCGCGACCTCGTGCAGCGGACGCTGGAGCAGGCAACCTCGCGCGAAGAGCCACTCGATTTCGAACATCGGGCGCAGATGCCGGATGGCTCGATCAAGACCTTGCACGTCGTCGGCCGGCCATCAACCGACGAGAGCGGCCAAGTCAAGATGATCGGCGCCGTCATGGACGTGACGTCGCACAAAATTGCCTACGATGCCATGGAGAACAGCGAACTGCGCTATCGCAATCTCTTCAAGTTCATGCCGATCTCGCTCTGGAAGCTCGACGTGCGCCGGCTGATGGAGATGTTCGACGAGTTGAAGGGGAACGGTGTGACCGACTTCCGTGCCTATCTCTCGGACCATCCCGAGTTCTTCAACCGCGCAACGGATGTCATCATTGCCGAGGAGGTCAACGAAGCGACCGTCCGCATGTTCGGGGCCAGCAGGCAGGAAGAACTGCTTGGATCGATCGGGCGTTTCTTCAAGATGCGTCCAGACACGATGGAGCGAATCCTGGAAAGCCGCTTCAACGACGATGCGCTGTTTGAGGAGAAGTCGCAGCTCGTCACAATGGACGGCCGCCTGATCGACGTGCTCCTGACCGCGGAGCGCACCGAGTTCGGCGTCGCTCTGGCTGGATTGGTCGAGCTGACCGACCTTGTTCGGACACAGGAGACGCTAGAACGATTGCAGATCGAGTTTGCGCACGCAGCGCGGGTTTCAACGCTCGGCGAGCTCACTGCTTCGATCGCGCATGAACTGAACCAGCCCCTCGGAGCGATCACGACCAATTGCGAGGCCGGCTTGCGATGGCTCGATCGGCCGGAGCCAAACCTGAACGAGGTCCTCGCCCTGACCCGGCGCAGTCTTGCGGATGCGCGGCGTGCGGCGGACATCATCGCCCGGGTGCGCGCCATGGCAGCACGCCGCGCGACCGAGCGCGTACTTGTCGGACCTCACGACGTGATCCTCGAGGCGCTGCAATTTCTTCGTCACGAAGTCGAGTGGCGCGGTGTCACCGTGTCACACATCTTTTCGCCCGCGGCGCCGCAGGTTCTGGCAGACAGGACCCTGCTGCATCAGGTCATCGTCAACCTCGCCGTCAATGCCATGCAGGCGATGGCCCAGGTCGGGACGGCCGAGCGCAGGATCACGGTGCGGACGGCTTCCTCCGACGGAGCCATGTTGCGCTGTAGCGTCGAGGACAGCGGCCCGGGAATCGAGCCCGATCACCTGCCCCGCCTGTTCGACAGCTTCTTCACCACCAAGCCGGGCGGCATGGGGATGGGATTGTCCATCTGCCATTCCATCATTGAGGCGCATGGCGGACGGATCGAAGCCGACAATGGCAGCATCCACGGCGGCGCTCGATTCTCGTTTACGCTTCCAGCGGCCGGCGGAACCCGGCAATAGCCATTGCAACGCGCCAACACGACCTGTGGGCGGCATGGCGGCGGCCAAGAAGAAGCGCAAAACCATCCCAGAGGTCGCAATCCCATTCAATATGGCGAACGGAGCCTGAGGCACTGTCGCCGGCGACGCGGATCGAACCCGATCGCGTGTCGGACGCGTTGGCCCCACAGGTGACAGATGCCCGAATCCGTCTTGAAATCAGCACCGCGCGCAGACGCGCCGACAGCCACTCCCCGCCTGTTCGTACTCGAACTGAATGCCGGCAACATTCATTCGATGAATATCGATGGCTCGGACAAGAAGACCATCGTCACCGGGTGCCGGCACCCGGACGGAATCGTCGTCGACGTCGAGGACGGCCACATCTACTGGACCAATATGGGCGTTCCCAGCAAGAACGACGGGTCGATCGAGCGCGCGGATCTGGACGGCGGCAGTCGCAGGACGATCGTGGCCGAGGGAGGCACCTACACACCCAAGCAGATCATCCTCGATAAGAAGGCTGGCAAGCTCTACTGGTGCGATCGCGAGGGGATGCGCGTCATGCGCGCGAACCTCGACGGCTCCCAACTGGAAACGCTGATCGAGGCCGGGCACGGCGACGCAGATCGCCGCGACCAGACCAAGTGGTGCGTTGGCCTCACCATCGATCACATGCACAACAAGATCTACTGGACGCAGAAGGGCCCCGACAATGCCGGCCGAGGCTGCATCTTCCGCGCCAATCTCGAGATTCCCAAGGGCGAGACGCCGGCCAGCCGTACCGACGTCGAAGTGTTCTTCGGCCGCCTGCCGGAACCCATCGACCTCGAACTCGATGCCAAGAACCGGGTCCTTTACTGGACCGATCGCGGCGACGCACCGCGCGGCAACACCGTGAACCGGGCCTCGATCGACAACAAGCCGGCCGAACCGGACATCGTGCTGACCCACCTCATGGAGGCGATCGGCATCGCGCTCGACGTCCCCAACAACCGGATGTTCGTGACTGATTTCGCGGGATCCTTGTACTCGTCAAAGCTGGACGGGTCGGCCGAACGCAACTTCCTCTACGCCCAGGGCAACCTCACCGGCATCGCCTATGCCGAAATCCCGAAGGAGATCTGACATGTCACAACAGAAGCCCATTCGCCGGGTCGCGATCATCGGCACAGGGGTCATCGGCGCAAGCTGGACCGCCCTCTTCCTGGCGAACGGCCTCGAGGTTGTGGCGACCGACGTTGCGCCGGACGCGGAAGCGGCCCTCAGGCGCTTTGTTGCGGCGGCCTGGCCGGCGCTGCAACGATTAGGCCTCGCGCCCGGCGCAACACAAAGCAAGCTGACCTTCACGGCAGCACTCGTGAACGCCGTCAAGAACGTCGATCTGGTCCAGGAAAACGGCCCCGAGAAGATCGATTTCAAGCGGACGCTGTACAAGCAGCTCGACGAGCTCCTGCCGCCCGATGTGATCATCGCCTCCAGCTCGTCCGGCCTGACCATGAGCGAGATCCAGGCGGCCTGCCCGGCGCACCCCGAGCGCTGCGTGATCGGGCATCCCTTCAATCCCCCGCACCTCGTGCCGCTGGTCGAGATTGTCGGCGGCGCCAAGACCTCGGAGGACACGATCCGCCGGGCAGCTGAGTTCTATACCGCGATGGGCAAGCGGACCGTGCGCCTGCACAAGGAAGTGCCGGGCCACGTCGCCAATCGCTTGCAGGCAGCGCTGGCGCGCGAAGTCTATCACCTGGTCGCCGAAGGCGTGGTCAGCGTCGCCGATGTCGACACCGCCTTGAGCTGGGGCCCGGGCCTGCGCTGGGGCATCATGGGCCAGGTGATGCTCAATCATCTCGGTGGCGGCCAAGGCGGCATCGAGCACTTCCTCAAGCAATTCATCGGTCCCATGACCGCCTGGTGGAAGGTGCTGGGCTCGCCGGAGATGACGCCCGAAGTTCAGCAAAAGCTGATCGACGGCGTTCACGCCGAAGTCGGCGCGCGCTCGATCGATGATCTGGCTGCCGAACGCGACGAGATCCTGCTCGGACTGATCGAGATGCGCAACAAGGCGAGCAAGGCAAACCAGGCGAAGGTCGCCTAGACGACAGCTGCCCGATCGCGCCGATTCGCCTCCAGAGGTCGTGCCCCTCTGGGGCGAATTGATTTTGCAGGGCAGCTCCGTCGTCACGACCTTGCGGGCCGCGACAACAACGCAAAAACGTCCCCGGGACGGCAAGCGGCTTCAAGAACACGAGCGGCACTCCCGGCACATTTCGACCACGACCGAACGACGCCCAGTGCGTCGCCGCGCTCATCGCTTTCAAATGTCCTGCCCAGGAGATCGAACATGGCCACAGCTGCTGCAGCCCGCAAAACCGACGCGAAAGCGCTGCCGGTACCAAACGGTGACTTCTATCAGCTCGTCGAACTGCTGACCGCCGACGAACTAGCGCTGGTGAAAAAGGTCCGGGCCTACATGGACGCCAAGGTCAAGCCGATCATCAGCAAATACTGGTCGGACGACGCCTTCCCGTTCGAGCTGCTGCCGTCATTCAAGGAGCTCGGCATTGGCGGCCTCGGCTACGAGGGATATGGATGCGCCGGCGGCAGCCAGAAGCTGTTCGGCTATGTCGCGATGGAGCTCGCGCGCGTCGATCCGTCGATGTGCACGTTCTTTGGCGTTCACAGTGGCCTTGCGATGGGCTCGATCTATCTCGACGGTTCCGAGGAGCAGAAGCAGAAATGGCTGCCGCAGATGGCGCGGTTCGAGAAGATCGGATGCTTCGGCCTGACCGAGCCGCTGATCGGCTCGGGTGCCAGCGGCGGCCTGACCACGACCGCCAGGCGTGACGGTGATAGCTGGATTCTGAACGGTCAGAAGCGCTGGATCGGCAACGCTCCCTGGTGCGACCTCTCCATCATCTGGGCGCGCGACCTCGCCGACAACCAGGTGAAGGGCTTCATCGTCGAGAACAAGACCACTCCCGGCTTCAGCGTCGAGAAGATCGAGCACAAGGTCGCGCTCAAGGTGGTGCAGAACGGGCAGATCACGCTAAAGGACGTGCAGGTCCCCGAAGCCAACCGGCTGCAGGGCGGCAACTCTTTCCGCGATACCGCCCGCGTGTTGCGGATGACCCGCTACATGGTCGGATGGGCCTCGACCGGCGCGCAGATGGGCGCGTTCGAGAACACCCTTGCCTATACCCAGAGCCGGCAGCAATTCGGCAAGCCGATCGCCTCGTTCCAGCTGGTGCAGGACCTGCTGGCCAAGATGCTCGGCAATCTCACCGCGTGCCAGTGCATGATGCTCCGCCTCGCGCAGCTCGACGACGAGGGCAAGCTCGGAGACCATCACGCCGCGCTCGCCAAGGCCTTCTGCACCGCCAAGGCCCGCGAGACGGTGGCGTGGGGACGCGAACTGCTCGGTGGCAACGGCATCGTCGCCGACTATCACGTCGGCAAGCTGTTCGCCGATGTGGAGGCGCTCTACTCCTACGAGGGCACCTATCAGATGCAGAACCTGATCGTCGGCAAGGCGATCACCGGCATCGGCGCCTTCGTCTGACCACATCGGAGGACGGGCGTCAGACCACTCCGCCCGTCCTCATTCCATCAAAAGGAGACAGCCATGGCAGCCCAGTTGGCGCTGGAGAACGTGCTCTACGAGAAGAAGAACGGTATCGCCTATGTGACCCTCAATCGGCCGAAGGTCCTCAACGCGCTCAATACGCCAACCTGGATCGATCTGCGGAAAGCCTTCCTCGACGCGAAGGAGGACGGCTCGGTGCACGGCGTGATCCTGACCGGCGCGGGCGACAAGGCCTTCATCGCCGGCGCCGACATCGGGGAGCTCGCCCATGTCGATGCCTACGAGGCCGAGGAATCCAGCCGTTTCGGCCAGGAAGTTCTCAGCCTCGTCGAAAATCTCGGCAAGCCCGTGATCGCGGCGATCAACGGCTTTGCGCTGGGCGGCGGATGCGAGACCGCCATGGCCTGCACCATCCGGATCGCCGCCGAACATGCCAAGTTCGGCCAGCCCGAAGTCAAGCTCGGCCTGGTACCAGGCGGCGGCGGCACCCAACGGCTGCCGCGCCTGGTCGGCAAGGGGCGCGCGCTGCAGCTCATCCTCACCGGAGAGACGATCTCGGCCCAGGAAGCCTACCGCATCGGGCTGGTCAACGAGGTCGTGGCCGCGGCAAATTTGGTCGCGCGCGCAGAGGCGATCCTGAAGCAGATTTCGGCCAACGCGCCGATCGCCGTGAAGTTCTCGCTGGAGGCAGCCAACAAGGGCCTCGACACCAGCCAGAGCGAGGGATTCGCGCTCGAGGCCTCCTATTTCGGCATCTGCGCGGCGACCGAGGACAAGAAGGAAGGTACGTCCGCCTTCCTCGAGAAGCGGCTGCCGCAATTCCACGGACGGTGATGCACAAGCGAACCCGGATGGATGATCATGGCAATCCCGAGCCAACAGCCGATTCCAGACGCCCAATTTCGCCTGACCAGCGCCGACGGCATGTGCATCGCATGTGCGCGCTGGGACAGCCGCGGTCCGACCCGCGGCGTGGTCCAGATCGCGCATGGCATGGGCGAGCATCTGCGGCGCTATGCCGACACCATCGAAGTCATGGTGTCGGCCGGGCTCACGGTCTACGGCAACGATCACCGCGGCCATGGACTTTCGGCACGTTCCGCAGCGGCTCTCGGGGATTTCGGCGAAGGAGGCTTTGAGCTCCTGGTCGCCGACATGCTGCGCCTCACCGAGCTTGCCCGCGACGAAAATCCCGACGTGCCCCTGCTACTGCTCGGCCACAGCATGGGCTCTTTCGCCGCGCAACGCTACGTGATCGATCACAGCCACGAGATCGACGGACTCATGCTTTCCGGATCGGGATCGCTCGATACTCTGGCTCGCCTCGTGAATGCGGCGCCGCCGGGCGCAAACCTGCTGAACGCGGCCTTTGAGCCGGCACGGACCCCGTTCGACTGGCTGAGCCGCGATCAGCGGATCGTCGACGCCTTCGTCAACGATCCGCTGTGCTTTGCGGCATTGCAGCCGGATTCGCTCGCGTCGTTTCTCGGCTCGGCACGCCGGCTCGCGGACCCCATCGCGCTGTCGAAGATCCGCCGTGACCTGCCGGTCTATCTGTTCTCCGGCAGCGAGGATCCCGTCGGCCAGCACCTGGCTGGCGTCAATCTCCTGATCGAACGCTATCAAGCTGCCGGCCTGCGCGACATCGCTTTCGACTTCTATCCGGGCGGCCGCCACGAGATGCTCAACGAGATCAACCGTCGCGACGTCCAAACCGGTTTGCTCGGCTGGATTTCAGATGTGCTGGACCGGTCGGACGTCCACACCAACCATCTTTCCATTGCGCGAGAACTGCAACGCTGAGGAGACGGCAATGTCCACTGACAACATCTTTTCCGGCCTGAAGGTCGTGGATCTGGCGAGCTTCATTGCCGGTCCCGGCGCTGCCGTCATCCTCTCGGATTACGGCGCCGACGTCATCAAGGTGGAGCCGCCGAGCGGCGACACCTGGCGGATCGGCTACAAGATCCCGCCACAACCGCGCGCCAAGGACAACTATCCCTGGCATCTCAGCAATCGCAACAAGCGGAGCCTGACGCTCGATCTGAAGTCGCCACACGCGGCCGAGATCCTCGAGCGGCTGGTCAAATGGGCCGACGTCCTGATCGTCAACACGCCACAACCAGCGCGCAAACGCCTGAAACTCACCTACGAGGACGTCTCGGCCTGGAACCCGCGCCTGATCTACGCCGACCTTACCGGCTACGGCGACAAGGGGCCCGATGCCGACCTTCCCGGATTTGACATCACGGCCTATTGGGCGCGGAGCGGCCTGTTATCTCTGACCCGGGACGCTGGCGCGCCGCCGACCCTGCCGGTCTCGGGTAGCGGCGATCACGCCACGGCGGTGAGCCTCTACTCCGCCATCGTCACCGCGCTGTACCGCCGCGAACGGACCGGACAAGGTTCCTCCGTGACGACATCCCTGCTCGCCTCCGGCGTCTGGGCCTGTGGCGTCTCGGTGCAGGCTGCCCTCTGCGATGCCCAGTTCTATCCGTTGCACGATCGCAAAAGCCCGCCGAACGCGATCTTCAACGTCTACCAGGCATCGGACGAAACCTGGTTCCTGATCGTGCTGACGCCGGACCGCTGGCCGGCCTTTGCAACCGGGATCGGCCGCCCGGACCTGCTGTCGGATTCCCGGTTCTCGGATGCGGCCAAGCTGGTGGCAAACGCAAAAGAGCTCGCCGCGATCCTGGACGAGGTATTCCACGCGCAGCCGATGCCGCACTGGCACGACGTCTTCGACCACAACCACATCACCTTCGGCGTCGTCCGGGCGCCCCACGAGGTCGTCAAGGATCCGCAGTTGCATGACAACGACATCGTGGTTCCGCTTCAAGGCGCCGGCGGCAATCTGACGTTCACCGTCAGCAGTCCGCTGAAGGTCCATGGCGTGACCAAGGTCGCCGCCCGGCGCGCGCCCGAACTCGGCGAGCACAACGCCGAGATCCTGAAACAGCTCGGCTATGACGACGGGCGGATCGAGGGCCTCCTGGTCAGCGGCGCCGTGCCACGCGCGAAGGAACAAAAACCTTCCGCAGCCTAGCAACGGCCGCAGACACACAGCGAGGCGGACATGACGGAGCATCAGGTCACAGTCTGCGAAAGCGGCGACGGCCGATATTCGGAGACGATCAGGATCGGCCGCCATACGCTTCGCTCGGACGAAGCGGCAACAAATGGCGGCGACGACCACGGGCCGTCGCCGTACCAGCTCATCATGGCTGCTCTCGGCGCCTGCACCGCCATGACGGTCCGGATGTATGCGGAGCGCCACAAAATGCCGCTCACCCGAACGACGGTCGAGCTACAGCATTTCACCCTGCCGTCGATCGGCGACGCAGGCACGCTCGACTACTTCACCCGGACCATCTCTCTTGAAGGGGATTTGACTGACGAGCAGAAGCTGCGCCTCCTTCAGATCTCCGAAAAATGCCCGGTCAGCGAAACCCTGCGCCGGTCGGCCACGGTCGATGCCCGGCTGGCCGGCATGCCAGGCACGGAGCCCGCCGCATGACATACGATAAACTCTTCGCAGACGCGCTCAAGCCATTGCATGATGAGCAGCGCTACCGCGTCTTTATCGAGATCGAACGAATCGCCGGCCGCTGTCCGCTGGCAACCTGGCAATCCCCCACGGGACCGCGCACCGTCGTGCTTTGGTGCTCAAACGACTATCTCGGCATGAGCCGGCACCCCGACGTGATCCGCGCGATGACCGAGACCGCCGCCAGGACCGGCATCGGCGCCGGCGGGACCCGCAACATCGCCGGGACCAACTCGCCTCTGGTCACGCTCGAGCGCGAACTTGCGGACCTGCATGGCAAGGCCTCGGCGCTGGTGTTCACCTCCGGATACGTCTCGAACCAGACCGGCATCTCGACAATCGCAAGGCTGATTCCGGACTGCCTGATCCTGTCGGACGAGCTCAATCACAACTCGATGATCGAGGGTGTCAGGCAGTCGGGCGTCGAGAAGAAGGTCTGGCGCCACAACGACACTGCAGCACTCGAGCGCCTGCTGGCTGCCGAGCCGTCCCGTCCCAAACTCATCCTGTTCGAGAGCCTCTACTCCATGGACGGCGACGTGGCGCCGATCAATCGCATCTGCGATCTAGCCGGGCGCTATGGCGCCATGACCTATTGCGACGAGGTCCACGCCGTCGGCATGTACGGCGCGCGCGGCGCCGGCGTCGCCGCACGTGATGGCGCGATGCACCGCATCGACGTGATCGAGGGGACGCTCGCCAAGGCGTTCGGATGCCTCGGCGGATATATTACAGGGAGCCGAAACCTGATCGACGCGGTCCGCTCCCACGCCGCCGGCTTCATCTTCACCACCGCCCTGCCGCCGCCGCTCTGCGCCGCCGCAACGGCCGCGATCCGCCACCTCAAGACCTCGGACGAGGAACGCCGATTGCAGCAGAGGCACGCCGCGCGGCTGAAGCAAGTGTTAGTTGCGGCGGGACTTCCCATCCTGCCGACCAGCACGCATATCGTGCCGCTCATGGTCGGCGATCCCAGACTCTGCAAGCAGGCGAGCGATCTGTTGCTCAGCGATTACGGAATCTACATCCAGCCGATCAACTACCCGACGGTGGCCAAGGGGACCGAGCGACTACGTATCACGCCGACGCCGTACCATGACGATGCGCTGATCGATCAACTCCGGGACGCCTTGGTGGACGTGTGGCAGCGGCTGCGCCTTCCCCTCGCCAATTCCCTGGTTGCAGCTGAATAGAGATTGGTCGGCCCCGGTCGTCAGAACCATCGCCGGGCGGCATCAAGCGCCTCGAATTCCACGCGGGCTGCTGTGCTGAATTCGCGCAACAGGTCGATCGCGCCGTTCTGTGCCATATCACGAAGCTCGACAAAACTCTTATCCGGCTCCAGATAGGTGTCGAGGATCTTCCTTGCGATATGTTCGGCAGACCTGACGACCGGTTCGCTCGAGAGCACTCGCATCCGACCAAGTTTTGCGTAAAGACTGACCAGGCTCGGTATGTCGGCCTCGTCGTGCTGGAGCGAGTCGATATAGCACTTGGAGGCTTCCTCGATGAAATCCCGGTAAAGGTTCTGGCGGCGATTTTTCTCATGCGACAGCCATTGTGCACGAAGCTGGACGCGCTGGCTCATCAGGTTGGCAATCAGGCTGCTCATTCCGCCGACGGCAGTACCGGTCAAGGCAGCCAGCGCCGAGATGATCGATGCATCCATTTATGAAGCTCCCCGAACTAGAGCAGGTGTTGACGCACGACGCCGGTTGTTGAACTCGACGACAACTGCAATGCCGGCATAGACTGCCACGAGCAGCCACAGTCCCAGGAACTCGCCGCGTACGTCGGACAGGCTCGCGCCGAGCTGAGCAACGTCGACGAGGCCGTCGATCGCGAGCGTGCTCGGAAGGAGCTTCGCGACCCACCTCACCGCCAAGGGCATGGCTTCGGCCGGCCAGGCGAAGCCGGCGAGGAAGAAAAACGGCAGCCCGATTGCCGCGAACACGAGTTGAATGGCGAGCGGCTTGCGGAGAGCGGCCGCGACCAACAAGCCCAGCGCGCCGACCGCAAGCGTGAAGGGCAACGCAAATGCGAGGATGGTCGCGACCGAACCAAGGCGCGGAATGCCGTAGAGATATGGCAAGCCGATCAGGTATGTCGCGACGATCAAAGCTTCCACCGCCAGGTATGCGAGAAGCTTGCCGGCAACGGTTGCGATCGACTCGTAGGCCAGATCGCCGAAGCGCCGCCGCGACGTGCCAACGGCGATCGCCGCTCCACCCGGCAAGGTCCCGAGCAGCCCGACCCCGATCAGCAACGTCTGCTGCAGGATCAGGACGAGGGCGGCTGGCAGGATGTAGGTGGCGTAACCGCCCTGCGGGTTGAACAGCGGCACCGGGATGAATGGCATCGGATCGGTGGCCGCCTCGGCAACGGGGAGATCGACGCCGAGCCCGACCAGACGCGAAACCTCGAAACTCGTCCCCAGCGTACGCGACACTGCCGTCACCGCACCGTTCATGCGCTGATACATCAGGAAGTAGCTGGCATCGGCATACAGCGCGATCGGGGATGTACGGCCGTGCATCAGGTCGCGTTCAAAATGCCGGGGGATCAGCAAAATGCCGAAGATCGATCGCGCATAGACTTCGCGCTGTGCGGTCGGCACATCCGGCAGCACCTGGGCGACTGCGACGTCCGGCGTCGCATCGACGAGCCGGGCCAGCTCGCGGCTGGTCTGGGTGCGATCCTGGTCCACGACCGCGATCGGAACCTTGCGCAGAGCTTCATTCAGATAGGGCTGCGGATAGAACACGGCGTAGACGGCCGCCGCGACCACCACGACCGAGACCACCGGCCGCAGTGAGAACAGCCGGCCGATCTCGTTTCGAAAGACAGCAAGGACCATCGTCATGGTGCGCGGCCCTCGCTGGAGCCCCGCATCTTCCAGATCCTGAGTGCGGTGAAGCTGATGAGCACGATCACGAAGCCGACCAGCACCAGTATCGGCTTCCAGGACAGATCGAGCGGCGTTCCCCGGATGGTCTGGTCGATCCGGGCCATCAGGTACCAGGTGCCCGGCAGCAATTCGCCATAGCCATAGGCGAATTGGTTCATGCCAAGCCGGGGAAAGCCGATGCCCATAAATCCGAACGCCGGCGCCGTCAGCAGCGTGGCAATGCTGACCGCGACAGCTACCTGCCGAAGCAACAGCGCGAGCAGTGCCCCGATGAACTGGCAGGCCAGCACGAAGAGGACGCCGGCGAACACGAGCAGTGACGGATCGCCCCGCAATGGCAGCTCGAGAAAGCGGAACAGCACCGCGTCCGCGATCCCGAGCATCGACAGGAACAGGATCGTGTATGGAAGCATCTTGCCGAACATCGCCGGCACAAGCCCACCACCCAATCGACGCAGTACCGCGAAGCGATGACGGGTCTCGACGTCGAGGCCGACGGCATAGGCCATGGTCGTCACCACGAGGGTCTGCAGCACCGCCGGCAACAACGCCGCAAGCAGGAAGTGGACGTAGTTCAAGGTCGAATTGAACAGCGCGTGGGTTTGCAGCGGGATCGGCGTGATCGCGGCCTGCGCCTCCTCCACCGGCTGCCCTTCCGCGGTTCGCAGCGAGATCCGGATGCCGGCGGCAACGGTCGGGATTGCGGCATTCGCGCCGCGCAGCACGAGGTTTCCGACCGTGAACGTCTGGGTGTTGTAGAAGAACACGACCTCCGGTCGGCGCCCGGCAAACACGTCGCGCTCGAGGTTCCGCGGCAGCATCAACAGACCGCGGATCTTACGTGCGACGATGAGATGCCGCCCTTCCGATAATTCCGCCACGTGCAGCACGGCTGCGGTATCCGGCGTGGCGTCGACGGCGCGGATGACGGAACGCGAGAGTTCCGAACCATCCAGGTCGAGCACGGCAATCGGCAACCGTGTTGCGAGCCCGGCGCTCAGGATCGCCGTCAGCAACAGCATCAAGCCGAGCGGGATCACGGCAGTGAGCATCAATAGGAGCGGGCGCCGCCGCAGCCAGGCCAGTTCGCGCCAAAACACCAGCGAGAAGCCCGGACGCTCGCGGTCTCGGCGCTGCATGTCAGCGGCCCCGTGCCGACCAGGCCGCGATGGCGCTCATGCCGGGCCGCAGCCCGTCGACCGGCTGCAACGGCTTCGCGCGCACCTCGAATGTCCGCAGGTCGAAGTCGCCGGTTGCGCGCGTGGCCCGCCAGGTCGCGTACTGCCCCTGAACGTTGATCATCGTAACGCGCACGGGAATGACCTGCGATTTCAGGGCCGGCACAGTCACGTCGAACTTGTCATCGACCTTCAACCCGGCGAGCAGGTCCTCGCGGAGATTAAAGGTGAACCAGAGATCGCCCATGTCGATCAGCGAGAACACCGGCGCGCCGGCGCTGAAATTCTCACCGAGTTCGGCGACGCGGCTCGTGATCTGCCCCGAGGTCGGGGAATGCAGCGCAAGTTCGGCGACATCGACCTCGCGCTGGTTCAGGTTGGCTTCGGCCTGCTTGACCTGCGCGCCCGCCAGCGCCTTCTCCTCGTCACTCGCGCCCTTGATGGTGAGATCAAGCGCGGCTTTCGCGGCCTCGCGCTTGCGCGTTGCTGTCTCCAGATTGCGTGTAGCCTCATCGACGCGCTGCTGCGGGGTTGAACCCGAACTGATCAGGCTCGTCTGCCGGTCAAATACCTCCTTGGCGAGAACGACGTCGGCGTCGGCCGCTGCGAGGTCAGCCTTGTGGGCGGCGATATTTTCCGGGCGCGTGCTGTAGACCCGATCGAAATCGGCCCTGGCGACCGCGAGTTGGGCGTGCGCGGCTATGAGGGCCGCCTTGAGCTGGGGGCTGTCGAGTTGCGCAAGCAGCACGCCTCGATCGACCGTGTCGCCGACGTCAAAGCGCAGTTCTGCCACCCGCCCGTTGACACGGGGACTGACATCTACCCGGTTGGCGGTGACCTCGCCCTGGACAGTCAGCGGCGGCGGTCGGGTCGCAAACCACAGGAAAGTGCCGAGTCCAAGCACGGCCCCGGCCAGGACGATCCAGCGGACAGTTTTCAAGGCTGCGGATGAGGCGCTCATGGTGCGGATTTCTGCTTGCCGGGGTCGATGGGACGGGGCGCTTCCGTGATCAGCCGCGAACTGCGTTGGCCGGTCAGATACGACCACAGCCATTGCGTCTGGACCCTGAAGCGGTTCTGAAGCTGGGGTAATGCGAGCACGTGGAGAACGGCCCACACGACCCAGGTCGCAAAGCCGCTGGTGCGCAAATGGCCGGCCTCCAGGATCGCGAAATTCTTGCCGACAACCGCCATGTTGCCCTTGCTGCGGTAACGGAACGGGCGGCCGTCCTTGCGTCCCGTGACGCGATTGGCGATCAGCCGGCCGACGAACCCACCCTGCTGGATCGCCGCCTGCGCGACACCCGGCACCGGGTGGTCGTCCTGTGTCATTGATGTCGCATCACCGGCCACGAACACATCGCCAGCTTCTCCGATTTCCATGTAGGGACCGACCAGCGCGCGTCCCGCCCGATCGGTCTTGGTACCGAGCATTTTCACGACCGGTGACGCCGCCACTCCAGCGGTCCACAGCACGGTGGCGCTGGCGATGCGCTCGCCGCCGGCAACAACGCCCTGCTCGTCGACCTTCTCGACTTTCAGGCCGGTCCTTACCTCGACCCCGAGCCGCGCGAGCCGCCGCTCGACCTTCCCGGACAGGGATTCGGCGAACGTCGGCAGGATACGATTGCCGCCATCGACCAGGACGATCCGGCTTCGCGCCGGATCAATGCTGCGAAAATTGTCGCGCAGCGTAATCGAGACCATGTGGGCGATCGACGCCGCCAGCTCGACGCCGGTCGGGCCCGCCCCGACCAGCACGAACGTCATCTGGCGAGCCCGTTCGGCGTCGTCTTCTGTCGCTTCAGCCAATTCGAAGGCGCTGAGGATCTTGGTGCGGATCGTCTCGGCCTCGTTGAGGCTCTTGAGGCCCGGCGCGTACAGCGCGAACTCGTCGTGCCCGAAATAGCTCGGGCGCATCCCCGCTGCGACGACGAGGTAATCGAATCCAAGCTTGCGAAGACCAAGGCCTGGATGGATCGCCTCGACCGTGCGCCCACTCAAGCTGATGCCGGTGACCTCGGCCAGCACCACGCTGAGGTTCTTCTGCTTGGCTTCGAGCTGGCGGATCGGCGTCGCGATTTCCGACGGGGCCAGGACCGCAGTCGCGACCTGGTACAGCAGCGGCTGGAAGATATGATGGTTGCGCCGATCGATCAGAATCACCTCGGCATCGACCTTCCTCAGTGCACGCGCGGCGGCGATCCCGGCAAATCCGCCGCCGACGATCACGATGCGCTTGCGCCTCGATTGCAGCTCGGCGTCCGGCGTGCTCTTCGCTTGCGAAAGATTCTCGGTCAAAACGGTGCTCATCGGCGTCCCTGACGATCTTTCCTGCTGAGGCCGTCTGCCCATTGTCCGAGACGAGATACTTCGGCTTGCCCCTCCGCGCTTGAACGGGGTTGCCAAGCCTAGAACGCTCTTGCCGCGTTCGAACCGGTTCTCGGTTCCGCCGAGGTTGGGGCGTGCTTGAGGAACTGGCTGCGGGTCAGACACTACGCGGCAAGAACGTCCCGCTGCGGTCAAACCGATGCACGCACTCCATCGCCCGGATCGGCATATCAGGCAGCAACAGTCGAAAGCTGCCCCGGAAGAGCAAGCCTCACCGGCGTCTGCCACCAGATCATGCGAGGTCCGCGATGTCCTTTGACCCTGTGCTGCTATCGCGTATTCAGTTTGCCTGGGTGATCGGCTGGCACATCCTATTGCCGGCCTTTACCGTGGGCGCTGCCTCCTTCATCGCCGTCGTGGAAGGCCTGGCGCTGAAGACCGGGCACGAGGTCTACGTCCGCATCTCGACCTTCTGGATCAAGATTTTCGCGATCGCCTTCGGCATGGGCGTGGTGACTGGCATCATCATGCCATTCCAGTTCGGCACCAATTGGAGTCGGTTCGCCTCAGCCGGCGCCAATGTGCTGTCCCCCCTGTTCGCCTATGAGGGCTTGACGGCCTTCTTCCTTGAAGCGGCATTCCTCGGCGTGCTGCTGTTCGGCCGCAAGCTGGTCCCGCCCTGGGCGCACTTCGTGGCGGCCGTCATGGTGGCGCTGGGAACGCTGTTCTCGTCGTTCTGGATCCTGTCCGCCAACAGCTGGATGCAGACGCCGGCGGGCTACGAGATCATCAACGGCCAGTTCTATCCGAAGGACTGGATCGAGGTGATCTTCAATCCGTCGTTCCCCTACCGGCTGGCCCACACCGTCATCGCCTTCTTCACGACCACCGGCTTCGTGGTGCTCGGCGTCGGCGCCTACCTGCTCCGCCGCGGCCGTTCGGTGGCGGAGTCGCGCACCATGCTATCGATGGCACTGTGGATGTTGACCGTGCTGGTGCCGCTGCAGATCGTCGTCGGCGACTTGCACGGCCTCAATACGCGCGACCATCAGCCGGCAAAGCTCGCGGCGATCGAGGCGCGCTGGGATACCGCGCGGCGCGTGCCGTTGACGCTCTTCGCCGTGCCCGATGACAAGGAGGGGCGCAACAAATACGCGATCGAGATTCCATGGCTCGGCAGCCTGATCCTGACGCATGACCTCGACGGCCAGGTGAAGGGCTTGAAGGACTTTCCGGCCGATCAGCGTCCCCCGGTCGCGATTCCGTTCTTCGCATTCCGTGCCATGGTCGGCTGTGCCGGCGTGATGTTCCTGCTGGTCGTGGCCGGCGCGTGGCTGCGTTGGCGCGGGCGGCTCTATGACACGCCGCTTTACCTTCGGCTGTGCCAGTACGGCATTCCGCTCGGTTTTATCGCCGTGATCGCCGGCTGGTTCGTCACCGAAGTCGGACGCCAGCCCTGGACGATCTACGGGCTCTTGCGCACCGCGCACTCCGTGTCGCCGTCGCTCACGGGTCTCGACGTGACGCTGTCGCTGCTGGGCTACATGGCCGTGTATCTGCTGATCTATCCGTGGGGCCTCATCCTCATGCTGCGGCTGGTGCGCAGAGGCCCGATGGAGACACCCGAGGCAGACGCCGCCGTCGAGGCCGGGCGTCCCGCCGGACCCGTTCTTGCGCCCGCAATCGCCGTAGCGAAAGGAAAAACGCTATGACCCAGGTTCTCGATCTTGTCCCGATCTGGACCGTCATACTCGGATTGGCCGTATTCTTCTACGTCCTGCTCGATGGCTTCGACCTCGGCGTCGGAATGCTCTATGGCCTGGCGCCCGACACCGGTGCCCGAAACACCATCATGAACTCCATCGCGCCGATCTGGGACGGCAATGAAACCTGGCTGCTGCTTGGCGGCATCGGCCTGCTGGCTGCGTTTCCGGTCGCATTCGCCGTGATCATTCCCGCGGTCTACTTTCCCATCCTCGTGATGCTGCTCGCGCTGGTGTTCCGCGGTCTGGCGTTCGAATTCCGTTTCCGTGACGCCGAGAACAAGACGTTCTGGGATCACGCGTTCTGCTATGGATCGGCCATCGCAACGTTCGCCCAAGGGCTCGTGCTAGGCGCTTTCATCCAGGGGTTTTCCGTCGTTGACGGGCAATTCGGCGGCACCTCGTTCGCATTCTTGACCCCGTTCTCCGTCCTGACCGGCGCTGCCCTGATGTTCGGCTACGGCCTGCTCGGCGCTGGCTGGCTGATCCTGAAAACCGAAGGCGACGTCCAGGCCGCAGCGCGCCGCCATGGGCGGATCTGTCTCGCGGGCGTGGCTGCCGCGATCGGCATCGTCTGCATCTGGACGCCGATGATCAGCCCGACGGTCGCAGCCCGCTGGTTCGACTGGCCGAACATGTTGCTGTTCGCACCGGTGCCGGTGCTTACGACCGCGGTCGGGTTCGTTACCTGGCGCGCGCTCAGCGGCAGAGCCGAGGCAATGCCCTTCCTCGGCGCGATCGGGCTGTTTCTGCTGTCCTATCTCGGCATCGCGATCAGCCTTTATCCGATGATCGTTCCCTATCAGTTGACGCTGTGGGATGCCGCCTCCTCGCCGCGCACCCAGGCCTTCCTGCTGGTAGGCACGCTGTTTCTGCTGCCCGTCATCCTGACCTATTCCGGCTGGTCCTACTGGGTGTTCCGCGGAAAGGTGCGAGCCGACATCGGATACCAGTGATGGGAATCTGCGGGAGCTGATACCGTGCATCGGATAACCTACCCTCACGGAGTTACGATCGAGGCATCCAGTGGTCAGACCTTGCTCGACGCCTCGATCGAAAACCGCATTCCGCATCACCACCAGTGCGGCGGTCAGGCGCGCTGCACGACCTGCCGCGTTCGGATTCTCGACGGTCTCTCGCAGGTCTCGGCGCGCGCACCACTCGAGGAGCAAGTCGCGGCACAGCGCGGCTGGGACGACTTCACGCGTCTCGCCTGTCAGACCAGGATATATGGCAACGTCGTTGCACGCCGGCTGTTGCAGAGCCCGCAGGACGTCGTCGTCCTCGACCTCGACGAGTTAGGCGCGAGTTCGGGAGCCGAGGAGCGAGAGCTGGATGTCGCCGTGCTCTTCTGCGACATACGCAACTTCACGAGCCAGACCGAACGCAGCCTGCCCTACGACGTCGTCTACTTCCTGAACGGCCACTTCGCCGCGGCCGCCGAAGTGGTGCTGAACAACAACGGCTTCATCGACAAGTATATCGGGGACGGCTTGCTTGCAGTTTTTGGGATCAGGGGCGAGGCACCCGCGGTCGCGTGCCGCAATGCGGTTCGCGCTGCGATCGGGATGCAAGACGCCGCAACGCGGCTCTCTCCGATCTTCGAGCGCGATCTCAACATTTCATTGCGTATCGGCATCGGCGTACATTTTGGCCCGGCGATCCTGGGCCATGTTGGCCATCCGGGAAAGCGGCAGATCACGGTGATCGGCAATACCGTGAACGTCGCCAGCCGGATCGAGCGCATGACAAAGCAGCTCAATGCCCCAATCCTGCTAAGCGACAGCGTCGTCACCCATTTGTCCGGCGCACTTCGTCTTGGCGTCTCCAACAGGCTTCGCCTCAAGGGTACTTCCGAAGCCGCCCTGCTGCACGCCTGCGATGGCTTCATAAGCCCCGATCCGATTCACCTCGTCCAATCGTCCTTCCATCGGATCGCGCCCCGCCTGATCGCGTTCGGCGAACGCTTCTACACCATTTTGTTTGAAGCCAACCCGGAACTGCGTCCGTTGTTCAAGAACGACCTTGCTGCCCAGCAACGCATATCGGTGTCGATGCTGAGCTCGCTGGTCAAGGGACTAAACCGGATCGCGGACATCAAAGGCGGCGTGCGAGAGCTGGGACAGCGTCATTGCCGATATGGAGCTTCCATGAACCACTACAACAAGGTCGCTAGCGCTCTGCTGCTGACACTGGTGGAGTTCCTCGGCGATGAATTCAGCCCCGAGATGCGCGCCGCCTGGATTTCCGTATTTGGTACAATCTCGAGCCTCATGATCGAGGGTGCACAGACGGTTGAAGCCGCTCCCGTGGCCTGACCGGGATGCCCCCTTCTGATTGCTGCACTGCGTAAGGCCAGCCTCGCCCCGCAAGCAGGGCGAGGCTGATCTACTCAGGTGCCTTCAAACTTGAACGACACGTTCAGCTTGGCACGATAGGCCTCGACCTTGCCCTTGGCGTCCAGTTGTACGTCGAGCTTGATGACCTCGGCGACACGAAGATCCCGCAGTGACTTTGCGGCCTGCTCGACCGCGTTGGCGGCGGCCTTCTCCCAGGAATCGCTGCTGGTACCGATCAGTTCAATGACCTTGTAGACGCTCTCAGGCATGTCGTCCTCCGTTCGGTATGAAGCAGGGCGCAGATGCTCCCTGCCGGCATCAAGCCTAGCACCACGATGTCAATGCCGAAAGGACGCGGCGTGGTGGCGGCTGCCTGCAAACGTTGGCCAGGCCGTCATCTGTCCGACGGCGCGACGGCAATTTCGCCAGTGCAGGACGATTGAGACAAATCTGAACAAGCGTTTTGCCGTTGGACAGGGTGAGATCGCGGCAAGCGCCCTGTGAAATCGTGCAGGCTGTTCTGATTGGTGCAGCCCACCGACCGGGTTGAACGCGACAAGAATGCCTCGGAGAGATGACCATGAAACGGCTTTGGCTTTGTGTGATGGCAACGAATTGCATTGTGGCCCTGACGCCCGCAGCACATGCGCGCTCGGCCTATGACGGGTCCTGGGATCTCCTCTTTGTGACCCAAAGCGGCGACTGCGATCCGAGCTATAACTTCACGGTCAATGTTTTCAACGGGGTCGTGACGCACCCCAACCTGGTGAAATTCAGGGGGCACGTCGCGAGATCGGGCGCCGTTCGCGCTTCGGTAACCGTTCATGAGAAATACGCCGCTGGCACGGGCCGCCTGTCCAATACCACGGGCCGCGGCACATGGCGCGGCCACTCCGGAAGCGCACAGTGCCTGGGCTATTGGACCGCGCAGCGAAACTAACTCCTTCCGCAATGAATCAGCTGCGAAACGCAGCAAAGACGTCCTCGAATCGACAAGCGCCTTCGCGATGCCAAGCTACATCGGCGCAAGACTTGCCCAGGTTCTTACAAATGCGCGGGGACAGTCGCATGATCGCCCAATTGACCCTGATAGAGCGGCAGCACGCGATCATGATCAGCGCGGCTATCGCCCTTCTCGGCGGCCTGATGATCCTGGCCGGCCGGGACGACCTCATGGGCGTTCATGGTGCTCTGATTTCTGCCGCGAGCATCATCATGATCTTCCGCATCGGCGGGAGCTATTATGCTCCGCCGCCCTCCGAAGATCGCCTTAGGCACTACTATGACGATCCGAGCAAGGTCGGCATTGTCCTCTCGATGATGTGGGTAGTCGTCGGACTCGCGGTTGGCGACTGGGTCGCCTGGCAGTTGGTCAATCCCGATCTCACCTTCGGCGCCGGCTGGTCGAGCTTTGGACGGCTGCGGCCGGTCCACACCACGTCCGTGATCTTCGGATTCGGCGGCAATGCGCTGATCGCGACATCGTTCTACGTGCTGCAGCGAACCTCGCGCGCCCGCCTGCCGGACCAGGTGACCCCCTGGTTCGTGTTGTTCGGCTACAACCTGTTCTGCCTACTCGCCGTCACCGGCTACATGATGGGCATTACCCAGTCCAAGGAATACGCCGAACCGGAATGGTACACCGACCTCTGGCTGGTCGTGGTGTGGGTCACCTATTTCATTCTCTATCTGCGCACACTGGCCCGGCGCAAGGAGCCTCACATCTACGTATCGAACTGGTATTACATGGCGTTCATCCTGGTGGTGGCGATGCTGCATATCGTCAACAACCTCGCCGTTCCGGTCTCGATCGGTCACGCCAAGAGCTACTCAGCCTTCTCCGGCGTGCAGGATGCGATGACACAGTGGTGGTACGGGCACAACGCGGTCGCATTCTTCCTGACCGCCGGCTTCCTCGGCATGATGTACTATTTCCTGCCGATGCGCGCCGGTCGACCGATCTATTCCTACCGGATGTCGATCATCAGCTTCTGGGGAATCACGTTCTTCTACATGTGGGCCGGATCACATCACCTGCACTTCACCGCACTGCCGCAGTGGGTGCAGACGCTCGGCATGACATTCTCGCTGATGCTCCTGATCCCGTCCTGGGCTTCCGCCGGCAACGTGCTGCTGACGCTGAATGGTGCCTGGGACAAGGTCCGCGACGACGCCACGTTGCGCTTCATGATGGTCGCTGGCGTGTTCTACGGACTGACGACCTTCGAGGGATCGTTCATGGCGATCCGCTCGGTGAATTCGCTGTCGCACTACACGGACTGGACGATCGGCCACGTTCACGCCGGCGCGCTCGGCTGGGTGGCCATGATCACCTTCGGATCGATCTACGCGTGCGTGCCCTGGCTGTGGAAACGCGAGCGGATGTACTCGCCCAAGCTCATCGAGGCGCATTTCTGGCTCGCGCTGGCCGGCACCGTCATCTACGTTTTCGCGATGTGGAATTCCGGCATCGTCCAGGGACTGATGTGGCGGACCTACAATGAGAGCGGCACGCTCGCTTATTCCTTCGTCGACACACTGGTCGCGATGCACCCTTACTACATCGCGCGCGCCGTCGGCGGATTGCTGTTCCTGATCGGCGGGTGTCTCGGCGCCTACAATGTCTGGAAGACGATCAAGCTGCCGGGCACGGCTGCTGAACATGCGGGTGATCTTCCCCAGCACGTCGTGCTCGGCGCGGGCATCCCGCAGGCCGCGGAGTGAACATCATGTCGTTGTTCGGATTTCACTACCGGCTGGAGAGCAAGGCGATCGGCCTTACCCTCGGGATCATCGCGGCCGCGAGCATCGGCGGGATGGTCGAGATCGCCCCCCTCTTCACCATTCACCAGACCGTCGAAGACGCGCCCGGCATGCGGCTCTACACACCGCTCGAGCTCGCTGGACGCAACATCTACATCCGCGAAGGCTGCTACGCCTGCCATTCGCAGATGATCAGGACGCTGCGCGACGAGGTCGATCGCTATGGCCCCTATTCGCTCGCGGTCGAGTCGAAATACGACCACCCGATGCTCTGGGGATCGAAGCGCACGGGTCCAGACCTCGCCCGGATCGGCGAGAAATATTCCGACCAATGGCACGTCGCACACCTGAACAATCCGCGCGATGTGGTGCCGGTCTCGGTGATGCCGGCCTACGGATGGCTGCTCACAACGGAATTGCGCACCGACGATCTTGACCTTCACCTGAGGGCCCAGCGCAAGGTCGGCGTACCCTACACCGACGACATGATCGCCAACGCCGCAAGCGACGCATACGCGCAGTCCAACCCGGATGCGCCACAGGCGGACGGTGTCATCAAGCGTTATGGCAAGGCCACAACATTGCGCGCATTCGACGGCCAGCCAACCCGCCTGACCGAAATGGACGCGCTGGTCGCCTATCTCCAGGTGCTTGGGCATCTCACCGACGCGGCGCGCAAATCGATTGCAGAGGTGGAGGCCGGCCAATGATCGTCGAGCACGCGTTCCTGGTCGGCTTCTCGAAGTCGTTCGGGCTGTTCTACCTGATCGCCCTGTCGGTCGCTGTGGCGATTCACGCGATGAAACCGTCGAACAAGCAACGATTCGACGAGGCGGCCCGATCGATCCTTCGCGATGAGGCAGAACCATGGCGGTAGAGCATCCAGATCGTGACGCCTATACGGGCTATCTCACGACCGGTCACGAGTGGAGCGGCCTGAAGGAGCTGAACACGCCGGTCCCGCGCGTGCTCTATTTTTTCCTGACCTTGGCGTTCCTGTTCTCGGTCGGCTACTGGGTGCTGATGCCGGCCTGGCCGCTTGGCGTGACCTACACCAAAGGCCTGCTTGGCATCGACCAGCGCAAGCTCGTAGCGGCATCGCTGCAGGATGCCGCACTCGAACGCAGCGTCTGGACCAAGCGGATCGAGACCGAGGATTTTGCCGCGATCCAGTCTGATGCGCGTCTGATGACAATCGTGCGCGAGACCGGTCACACCCTGTTCGGCAACAATTGCGCGGCGTGCCATGGCGCCGATGCCAGGGGCGGTCCCGGCTTTCCGAACCTGACGACGAACTCGTGGCTCTGGGGCGGCAAGCCTGAAGATGTCTTCAACACCATCCGCGTCGGTGTCAACTCCGCGCATCCGGACACGCACGTCTCACAGATGCCGGCATTCGGCCGCGACCAGATGCTGCCGCGCCAGGACGTCATCAAGGTGGCGCGCTTCATCTATTCCTTGTCGCATCCGCGCGCGGATGATGTCGATCCCGCGGCGATCGCAGCCGGCAAGGCGATCTTCGCTGCAAATTGCGTGGCCTGCCACGGAGCTGACGCCAAGGGCAATCCGGAACTCGGCGCTCCCAATCTGACCGATCGCTTCTGGATCTATGGCGGCGATTTCGACACGATCGACACCACGGTGTGGGGCGGACGTCAGGGCCACATGCCGACCTGGGAAAGCCGGCTCTCCCAGCTCGACCGCAAGATCCTGACGCTCTACCTCGTCGACAAGAGGATACCGCCCGAATGACCGACCTTGCCTTCGAACGGCGGCGCGGCAGGGCGACCGTGGCGCTCTGGTCCCTGATCGCGTGCGGCGTGGTCGCCGTGCTGGCCGCCAATGCGCACTTGCTCTATGTCGCGTCGAGCTCGCAGCCGGCCTGCGTCGACCACCTCCGCCAGAACGAAGCCGGTAGCGAACCGGGCCTCTACCGCGCGGCCAACTCGTCCTGTTCGCCGTCCGCCCGCCGCCCTCCTGCACAAGGAAACGAGCGATGACGATGCTCCCTTCCGTCGCGCCGCCGCTCCCGACGATCAACAAATGGGCTCGGCCATTGACGATGGCCGATCCCGTCAAATGGCTGGCACAAGGCTGGCGCGATTTCGTCACGCAGATGCCGCTGAGCCTGGCCTATGGCGTGCTGATCCTCGCGATCTCCCTGATCCTGGTGTCGGGCCTGATCGCGCTCAAGCGCGACTACATCCTGTTTCCGGTCTTCGCGGGCTTCATGGTGATCGGCCCGATCCTGGCCGTCGGGCTCTACGAGAAGAGCCGGCGGATCGAGGAAGGCCTGCCGGTGCGCTGGCAAAACCTCTTTTTCGTCAGGCCGCGTTCCGGCGGCCAGATTCTGTTCACCGGCGTCCTGCTCTGCCTGCTGATGATCGTGTGGATCCGTGCGGCCGTGCTGATCTATGCGCTGTTCTTCGGCATGGTGGCATTCCCCGGCCTCGGCCATATCGCGCCGATGCTGTTCACATCAGGCACCGGCTGGGCGATGCTGACCGTCGGCACCCTCGCCGGCGGATTGTTCGCTGCCTTCTCTTTCGCGATCAGCGCGTTCTCAATTCCGATGCTGCTCGACCAGCGCACCGACGCGCTGACCGCGATGGGCTCCAGTATGGCCCTGGTCTGGAACAATTTGCGCGTCCTTCTGGTGTGGGCGGCGATCGTGCTCGCGTTGTTTCTTGCAGGTCTCGGCACCGGCATGTTCGGGTTGATCGTGATCTACCCCCTGCTCGGTCATGCCACCTGGCACGCCTATCGTGCCGTGCAGCCGGAGGAGGCTTGACCGCGAAACTGATGGAGCTTCCCGATGAGCTGCTGTGCCCCCGGCGCCGAACTCTACCTTCAGCAGGTCAAAGCCGTTGACGACGAGATCCTGCTTGCAAGCCGGACCGTCCATGACGATCTCCGTCAGACCGACCTGTCGGTGCCCGACATCCATTGCGGCGGTTGCCTGCAGCAGATCGAGGCGGCCCTTCGCAAGCTCGAAGGCGTGGCAGAAGCGCGGGCCAATCTCTCGACCCGCCGCGTCACGGTTCTCTGGCGCGGCGATTCACCGCCTCCCCTGATCCCGACGCTGACAGCGATCGGCTATCGGGCCCATGTCCACGATATCGACACCGGAAAGCAGGACGCGGCGCTGGCGCAATTGCTGCGCGCGCTGGCGGTTGCGGGCTTCGCCTCGACCAACGTGATGCTGCTGTCGGTTTCGATCTGGGCGGGCGCGGAAGCCGAGACGCGCGATCTGTTCCACTGGATATCGGCGCTGATCGCGCTTCCGACGCTTGTCTATTCCGGCCGGATTTTCTTCCGCTCCGCCTGGCGCAGCCTGAAGCACGGCCGGACCAACATGGATGTCCCGATCTCGATCGGCGTCCTGCTCACCTTCGCCATGAGCCTGTACGAGACCCTTCATCATGGACCTTACGCCTATTTCGACGCGGCGGTATCGCTCCTGTTCTTTCTCCTGATCGGCCGGACGCTGGACCATATCATGCGCGAGCGGGCGCGGGAGGCGGTTGGCGGGCTGGCGCGGTTAGCCGCGCGCGGCGCACTCGTCCTGCGGCCCGACGGCAGCCGGGCGTATCTGCCGGTTGATGAGATCGAGCCTGGAATGACCATCCTGCTGGCGGCCGGCGACCGGGTCCCGGTCAATGCGCGGGTGCTCAAGGGGGTCTCCGAGCTGGATTATTCGCTGGTGTCGGGCGAGAGCGCCCCGCGGCAAGCCATCGAGGGTGCAGAGCTGCAGGCGGGCATTCTCAATTTGTCGGGACCACTGACCGTCGTCGCGACCGCCACGGCTGATCACTCGTTCCTGGCCGAGATGAGGCGGATGATGGAGGCTGCGGAAACCGGCCGATCGGCCTATCGCCGGATCGCCGACCGCGCCGCACGGCTTTACGCGCCGGTGGTTCACTCGGTTGCGTTTCTGAGCTTCGTTGGCTGGATGATCGCGACCGGCGATGCGCACCGGGCCGTCACCATTGCGATCGCGGTCCTGATCGTCACCTGCCCGTGCGCGCTCGGCCTCGCCGTTCCAATGGTGCACGTTGTCGCCGCCGGGCGGCTGTTCAAAAAGGGCATCATGATCAAAGACGGCAGCGCCCTCGAACGGCTCGCCGAAACAAATGTCGTGGTCTTCGACAAGACCGGCACGCTGACTGCCGGCCGGCCGCGGCCTGCGGCGAGCGGCAGAACCGATGCCGATATCCTGGGCCTCGCCGCTGCGATCGCGATGCACTCGCGCCACCCCTATTCGCAAGCGGTGGCCGCGTTGGGCCCCGACGGTCGACAAGCCGTCTTCGACGCGGTGTCGGAATTTCCCGGCAAAGGTGTCGAAGCAAGACGCGGCGGCCACGTCTATCGCCTGGGACGTCGAGACTGGGCCGTTACCGGAGGACAAATTCCCGCGAATGATCGTGATGCGACCGTGACACTTGCGATCGACGGCGTGGGCGCGACCGATTTCCGCCTCGACGACACATTGCGCGCTGGAGCGCGAGAGGCCGTCGCCGAGCTCAGAGGATCGGGAGCGTTCGTAGAAATTCTGTCCGGCGACCGCGAGCCGCGCGTGCGCGACGTTGCCCGACAACTTGGCTTGACCTGGACATCCGATGCCGGACCGTCCGACAAGGTCCTACACATCTCGGCGTTGAAGCAGGCCGGCAATACGGTGCTGATGGTCGGCGACGGACTGAACGACGCACCCGCGCTCCGTGCGGCGGATGTGTCGATGGCGCCGGCGTCGGCTTCCGATATCGGACGCAACGCCGCCGATCTCGTGTTTTTGCGCGATAGCCTCGAGGCGGTCCCTGAGGCGATCGCAATATCGCGCGCGGCGCGTGCTCTGGTCCGGCAGAATTTTGCGTTGGCGATCACCTACAACATCGTGGCGATCCCGCTCGCCGTGCTCGGCACGGTGACGCCGCTTCTTGCCGCGGTCGCCATGTCGCTTTCATCGGTAACGGTTGTCGCCAACGCGCTACGGCTTGACTGCCGGACGCAACGCGAATCGCGGGATGTCGTTCGGGCGGCAAAGCCCGCGATACAAGGCCCGTGATACTCGGGATGCACAAATGATCGACTTCTTTTTTCTCGTGCCGATCGCGATAGGATTGGGATTGGCCGGCCTCGCTTCATTCATGTGGACGCTTCGGAACGGCCAATACGATGACCTCGAAGGTGCCGCTGAGCGGATCCTGTTCGAAAGCAAGCTCGGTCCGGAATAGCCAATCGTCAGGCGGCGAAAGACGCTCCGGTACGGAGGGCGCGATAGCGCTGCGAAGCAGATACTGTTCACGGCAAGGAACACGGCGGCCCAGGCGAAGCCTGGCTAGGGAGCACATCGCTCCCCGCCCGGACAATCCGATTCTAATTCTGCAGCAAGCGGTACCCTCCCGCGAAGGGCGGAACAGGATTGTCCGTTTTGCTCGCCCAATTATCCCATTCTACGACGGGCACGTGATCGACCTGTGCCATCGAATCTAATCGACGGGACCGCTGTCGGTCGGCCATTCGGCGATCGCTATCGCGTGCCCTGACTGCGGCCGCGTGCCGGCTGCGTGCCGCAGCTTACGGCTGTCGACAGTCCAACCAGCGGCGCGGAGCTGCTCGTCGATCAGGACGCGCGTGGTCGCCTCGTCGAGCTCGACCTGTTGTGCCTGCCGGTTGGCGAGCTGCGCCAGGAGATCGAGCTGCTGTGGCGGTGCGGCCTCCGCCGCAGCTTGGGCCGCCTTCAATGCGGCCTCGGTCCTTCGCATGCCGGCCTCGGTTTCGGCGGCATAGGTCTCCCAGAATTCCTTGTCCTGCCGGTATGCTTCTGCTTCCGAGATCGCCTTCAGGCGCGCGTCTTCTGCGTCCCGATACGCAAGCAATGCTTTCGCTGCCTCATCGGAGCTGACGCTGACCACCTTCCGCAGCTCTTCCAGTTCGGCTTTGAGAGCGACCGTGGCGTCAACAGGAGGCGTTGGGGGGACAAATGGACCGGGCCGGTAGTTCGGCCGACCACCATAGCTCTGGTGGAACCATACGGCCGCACCGCGCGCAATCTTCAGCGCAGCGAGCGCATCTGCTGTCGAGCCTACATTCTCGTGAGCCGCAGCATTACCAACGCGCTTCAGGTGGAAAAGGAGGTTCGCGACCTCGGTCGGTAGCACACCTCGAACTTTCAGAGTCCGCAGCACCTCGTCGAAAGTCGCAGTGCTGGACGGCAGAAGACCGTGCCGGGCTGCGACCTCCTTGGTGAGGAATTCGCCGAGCTGCCGCAGCTTGATCAGTGTCGATGGGGCGTCATCGAAGAAATAGCGCTCGGCCAACGCGCCCAGCCGCGCAAGACGCTCGTCCTGCACCGCAAGAAAATCAAAATTGCTCGAAACCCCCATCAAGCAACCACTGCCAATTCAGTCATCAGCTCAAAGAGTTGTGCCGTCTTATGCGCACCACTTCTCGTTCAATATCATTACCACCGCTTCCCCACCACCACCGAACCGCTCCCCTACTTGTACCGAACTACTTCCCCACCAATACCGAACCTCTTCTCCAGTGCAACCGAACCGTTTCTCCGCAGTTACCGAACCAGTACCGAACTGGTAGGTAACCACCTGATAACAAACATCTATTTGTCTTTTTCATGTGGACAACACTAGGAAAAAATACCATTTCGCCCCCGAGCGCCTAGTATTGACCGCAGACACTAAACGACCCTTCGACCAATGGATGAGACGACTGATGACCACTCAGGCTGAACCCAACTTCATGCTGAAAAGCGAAGTTGAGAAAGTCCACCCGGTGAGTGATCGCGCAAGGAAACGCGCGGAGATCGCCGGCCTCTTTCCCAACAGGGTCGCGCTCGCTCCCCACACGCCGGGCTGGCGGAGGTCTGAGGTGCTGGCGTGGGAAGCCGATCCGATCGCTTGGGCCGCAGCACGGTCGAAAGCCGCGGGATAGAGTTTTCAAGGACAAGCGTATGGCGCGCCCTGTCGCAATGCCGGTTGGAGCTTGGCCTCTGGAGATGAGGGCCGAGACAGCTGCGGCTTACTGCGACGAGCCGAGCGTAGAGGCATTTCTCGCAAAGGTTTCGAGAGGCGTGTATCCGCCTCCAAGGCGCGAGAAAGGCTCCCATCCAAAATGGCACCGCCACAAGCTGGACGCCAGCATTGCCCACCGTCACGGGCTGCAGCATGATCGCCTAGAATCTGAAGATGCAGCGGCGCTGATCGGATGAAACGCAAACCACCAGGCTGGCCCGACTACATGGAGGCCAAGCAGACCGCGAGCGGCTTACGCTATTACTGGAACGCGCCGTCCTGGGCGCGAAAACGCGACTACCCGATCACCAGCGAGGCGCTTGGGACCGACTACGGCGCAGCGAAGGCACGATGCGACGAATTCCTGAATCCTGCGTTCGACAGCTGGCGGACCGGTGGTGCTACCGATGACTTCAGGAGGCCTCGCGCCATAGTGGGGTCGTTCGATTGGCTCGTTGCCGCATATCGATCCAGCAAGAAGTTCACCAACCGCCCAGCCCGCACTCAAGCCAGCTACGACCGCGCGCTGAATGATGTGGCGGGGTACTCCCTCAAGGATGGACGCCGGTTCGGAGCTCTACACATCAAGAGCATCGATGCCCATGCCGTCGATCGGTTGTACGAGAAGCTGAAGGTGGGCTCGAACGGAAAGACACGGCACAGGAGCGCCCTGCTATCCATGACCGTTTGCAAGCGCGCATGGGACGTCGCGCATCGCGCCCATCCGACGGTGGTGCCGACGGCAAACCCGTTCAAAGGGCTCGAGATCGAATATGAGCCCAAGCAAAACAGAGCGGCAACGCTACCCGAATTGATCCAGTTCGTAACCGCGGCCGACGCCGACGGCACCCCGTCGCTGGGCACCGCGGCAATGATCGCGTTCTATTGGCTGGTGCGCGAGGAGGACATCTTCGGTCGCTTCGCATGGTCGGATTACCGCCCTGCCGACCGGCAGGACCATGTTCTGGCCTGGCACCACAAGAACAGGAAGACCGAGAAGGTAGCCGTTCCCCTGTTCGACACCGACGGCACTGCTCTCTGGCCCGAGATGACGGCTCGGCTCGAAGTAGCGAAGCGTACGGGAACACTGGTCGTGATGCGCGACAACGCCGACCGCCGGAAGAAAGTCCATCTTCCCTGGATGACGGGCGGCCGGAACCCCATGCGCTACGTCCAGGCCGAGGTACGTCGAATCTGCCGCCTCGCTGGCCTCCCTGACGACATCACCTTCACGACCTTCCGGCACGGAGGACATACAGACGGCGCGAACTCCGGGTTGACCGACGCACAGATGCGTGCGCTGGGGGGCCACAAGAGTACCGCCGCCTTGCTCCGGTACGCGAAGGAGACCGACGCGCAGCGGCAGATCGCCGGGCGCAAACGACTGAACGCGAGAACGGATAGGGGGAATTTGTCAGAATAAGCAGGTGACACGTTGTCAGAATGACGACCTCGTATCCCTGCTAACTCGTTGAGAGGATTGGTGGGCGCACCAGGGCTCGAACCTGGGACCCGCTGATTAAGAGTCAGCTGCTCTACCAACTGAGCTATGCGCCCGGAACTCGTCCGGAAATGACCCTCGCAAGAGAGGCCGTCGTTTAGCAAAGCGATTCCGCTATGTCCAGCAAGCTGGCGCAAGTTTTCCCGACTTTTGCGAACCCTCCCGACAGCCGAAAGGCCGCCGGATTCCGGCGGCCTTTCATGGGCTTGGGGAAAGCGTCGTCGACTGGCGCTCAGAGCCGGCCCGAGCGCTCCTGATCCGGCCCGTCATCGTGGTCGAAATGGTGGTCGCGGCCGCCGCGTTCCCAGCGGTCCATGCCGCGCTCGAGGCGGTGGCGGCGCCAGCCCTCGGCGCCGAATCCGCGGCCTTCCATGTGGGTGAGCAGGGTGAGCCGCCGCTTCTGGTTGTCGTCGAGCGTCTTGTAGAGGGGGTCGGCGGCATCGGCGATTTTCTTCAGCGACGTCGCGGTCGCCGCCATGTTGTCGGCGCGCTCACGCAGACGCGCGATCGGATCATCCGGCTTGTCGGCCTTGTCCGCGTCGGTCTTCTCGACGGCCATCCGCGCATTGGCGCGATCGATCCGCATCTTGGCGAAGTCACGCACCGCGGCCTCGACCGGCGGCCACAGCTTTTCCTGATCGGCGGTGAGCTTCAGCCCGGCGTGCACCGCGGCGATGCGCGCGTCGAGGAAGGCGGCGCGATCCTCGGCGCTCATCCGCATATGGCCGTGGAACCAGGGACGATGCTGGGCATAGGCCGCAGTCGAACCGGCAATCGTGAGCGCCGCGACGCCGGCGAGCAGAACTTTATTCATCCGAACCTCCTTTGAAGGTTGCTCGAAGATGATACCGCCTGCTGCTGCCTTCAACTTACGGATTGGACAGAGAGACCTGTCTTACCAAGATGTAATCCGCTTCATTGCCCGTCAGAAACATCCAAAGCGCGAGGTCGCGCTCTGGATTTCTTGTTGTTACGCATGATCTCATCGGAAAACCGCTGCACACTTTTCCGGATCATGCGTGCGTCAGATCATTCCGAGCAGCCGCGGCAGCCACAGCGAGATCTCCGGCACGTAAGTGATCAGGCCGAGGAACACCAGCATCGCGCACAGCCACGGCAGCACCGAGATCGTGATCTCGCTGATACCCATCTTGGCAATACTGCTCGCGATATAGAGGTTAAGGCCAACAGGCGGATGGCACAGCCCGACCTCGGTGTTGACGATCATCAGGATGCCGAGATGCACCGGATGCACACCGAGCTTGGTCGCCAGCGGAAACAGGATCGGCGCCATGATCAGGAGGATCGACGACGGGTCCATCACGTTGCCGGCGAGCAGCAGGATGACGTTGACGACCAGCAGGAACATCCACACCGAGAAGTTCTTGTCGATGATCCAGGCCGCCATCTCCTGCGGGATCTGCTCATGCGTCATCAGGAACGAGAACAGCACCGCGTTGGTGATGATGTAGAGCAGCATCGAGCTCATGCTCGCCGCCTGCAACAGCACCTTCGGCACCTCGGAGAGCTTCAGCTCCTTGTAGACGAACACGGTGATGAAGAAGGCGTAGGTCGCGGCGACCGCGGCTGCTTCCGTCGGCGTGAAGATGCCGCCATAGATGCCGCCGAGCACAATCGCGATCAGCGAGAGACCCCAGATGCTTTCGCGGAAGGCGGTGAACTGCTGGCCGATGGTCGCGCGCGGCATCTTCGGATAGCCGTTGCGCTGGGCGACGAAGAAGGTCACCGCCGCCAGCATTAGCGCAAGCAGGACGCCCGGCACGATGCCGGCCATGAACAGCGCACCGATCGAAGTGTTGGTCGAGACGCCGTACAGCACCAGGATGATCGAGGGCGGCACCAGAATGCCGAGCGCGCCCGAGGTCGAGATCACGCCGACGCCGAACCGCTTCGGATAGCCGTGATCGACCATCGCCGGCATCATGATCGAGCCGATCGCGACCACAGTGGCGACACTCGAGCCCGAGATCGCCGCAAACATCGCGCAGGCCGCAACGCCGGCCAGCCCAAGGCCGCCCGGTAGATGCCCCACTAATGAGGTCGTGAACGCGATCATCCGCCGCGCGACGCCGCCGCGAGTCAGGAAGGTGCCGGCCAGGATGAAGAACGGGATCGCCATGATGCCGAAATTGTCGAGGCCCGAAAACAGTTTCAGGCCGACGCTCTCGATCGGCACCTCGGTCATCGTGAACAGGAAGGTGAGCACGGTCAGGCCGAGCGAAATCGAGATCGGCATGCCCGTCAGCATCAGGGCAAACAGCAGTCCGAAGATAAGTGCGGCGCTCATCACGCTTCTCCAAGCGCGACAGGCGCAGTCTTGCTGGTCTCGACGCCGTCGACATGCGAGGCGTCATGATGTGGCAGCTCGTCGGTCCACCAGTAGTTCCAGCACACTTGCAGGAAGCGGAAGCACATCAGGTAGGAGCCGAGCGGGATGCAGGCGTAGACGATCCAGCTCGGGATCTCCATGTCCGGCGAGACCTGGTCGGTGTGCATCAGTTCGAACACGAACTTGGCGCCCATGGTGCCGACGATCGCGGTGAACAGCGCGCCGCCGAGCAGGCCGAAAGTGATGGTGCGCTTGCGCCAGGCGTCATTGAGGCGATTGATCAGCACGTCGACGCCGACATGGATGCCGGTGCGCACGCCATATGCGGCGCCGAACTTCGCCATCCAGATGAACATGTAGATGCAGAGTTCCTGCGACCATGCGAGGTTGATGCCGAACAGGTACGGATAGAGCACGGGAACGTCGACCAAAAAGCGGTGCACGACCGTGACGAAGGTCAGGAGCGTCGCAGCGCCCATCAGGCTCGCGATGATGATTTCCTCGAGCCGGTCCAGAATTTTAAGCAGCATTGATCTCCCCTGTCATGGCCTGATGCGGCAACCGGCCACGGCACCCAAACCGCGGCCTCACGTGGCCGCGGCATTCGTTAGATTTGCGGTTCAGATCCGCGTTTTGCTGAGCATGGTCTATCCAGAAAACCGCAGTCCAGTGTTCCGGATCATGCCCTAGTTCATCGGGCTGCGGCCCGTTTCCTTCAGGAATTCGTCGATCAGCGGCTGGCCGACGCGCGACGCCACGTCCTTGTAGACCGGCATCATCGCCTTGCGCATCGCCTCATCCTGCTCCGGCGTCAAGGCGACGATCTCGGTCTTGCCGGCCTTCTTGATCTCGGCGAGCGCGTCCTCGTTTTCCTTGGCCGACTGGCTGTTGCCGAACTCGGTCGCTTCCTTCATCGCCTTGGAGAGCTCGTCGCGGATATCGGCCGGCAGGCCGTCCCAGAACTTCTTGTTCACGACCACGACGTAGCCGATATAGCCGTGATTGGTGACGGTGGCGTACTTCTGCACCTCATGCATTTTCTGGGTGTAGATGTTCGACCAGGTGTTCTCCTGGCCGTCGACCACGCCGGTCTGCAGCGCCTGGTAGACGTCGGAGAACGCCATCACCTGCGGGATCGCACCGAGCGCGCGGAACTGGGCTTCCAGCACCTTCGACGACTGGATGCGGAACTTGAGCCCCTTGTAGTCGGATGGCGCGACCAGCTTCTTGTTGGCGCTCATCTGCTTAAAGCCGTTGTCCCAATAGGCGAGACCGATCATGCCCTTGGAATCCAGCTTCTTGAGCAGCTGGGCGCCGAGCGGGCCATCGGTCACCTTGCGCAGCGATTTCAGGTCGGGGAGGATGTAGGGCAGATCGAAGACTTCGAACTCCTTGATGCCGATCGGGCCGAACTTCGAGTTCGATGGCGCCAGCATCTGCACGGCGCCGAGCTGCAGCGCCTCGAGCTCTTCCTTGTCCTTGTAGAGCGTCGAGTTCGGATACACCTCGACCTTCACCTTGCCGCCGGTGTACTTCTCGGCGAGTTCCTTGAACTTGTCGGCCGCCTTGCCCTTCGGCGTATCCGATGCCACCACGTGGCTGAACTTGAGGACGATCGGCGACTGCGCCGAGGCCTGCCCGACAAAGGTCAAGGCCGCGATCGACGCCGCAGCCAAAATGAGTTTACGCATGTTTCCTCCCGCGTAATTGCGGAGCACGAACACCGGCCCCGGGACATCCGGTCGCACCATTACAGACAAGCACCGACGATTGCCATTGCCCCTTTAGCAGGGGCCGATTCCGTCATTGCTGCACTGCAAAATCCGATCCGGCGGTATCTCCTTCGGCTCTTGCAACCGTTCAACGACACCGCCCGCACGCTGTGCCCGGCCATGGCCGCACGGTCAATGCGAGGTTTGGCAATGGCGAGTTCGCCGGGCGCGAATGCTGGTGGCTAAATTGGCCGCTGCCCCCCGCCGCCCACGGCGTAGACTGCTTTCACAGCAACCACAGCTGTCGTCCCTGCGAAA
>NZ_JACMYO010000050.1 GCF_020889685.1 Bradyrhizobium oropedii | reverse complement strand
GCCGCCGGTGCCGCGCCCGCTCCGGCGCTGGCTGCCGCCTTCACATCCTCGCCGTCGCCGGCCATGACCGCGATGACGTCGTTGACCGGCACGTCCTGCGTGCCCTCGGGCACCAGGATCCTGGCGATCGTGCCTTCATCGACCGCCTCGACTTCCATCGTCGCCTTGTCGGTCTCGATCTCCGCGATCACGTCGCCGGACTTGACCTTGTCGCCCTCTTTCTTGAGCCACTTGGCGAGGTTGCCCTTTTCCATCGTCGGCGACAGCGCGGGCATGAGAATATTGATCGGCATTGTCAGTGACCTTGTTGCGACCGCGGTTTGGTTTGGCCCATGTCGGTCGGCCGGGCGATTTCGGCTTCGAACATCTCGACGATGCGCGCGAGCGCCTCGTCTTCGGTGTATTCGCTCTCGCGCGAATAGGCACGCGCAGCGTGACGGGCGATGTCGACGAGCATCAGCCCCCACATGTCCGGCTCCTCGAAGGCGCGCTGGAACGCGATCGACAGGCCGCCGTCGACGACAAAGGCGCGCAGCACCTCGATGGCGTCGTCGCGGCCCATCACGTCAGGCGGCAGCGGCTGCTCCTTGGGACCGGCCATCGGCGTTACCGGTAGGACACGGCCTTGGCGGCTGCGACCACCTCGGCGACGGAGGGCAGAGCGAGCTTTTCGAGGTTGGCCGCGTAAGGCATCGGCACGTCCTTGCCCGAGACGCGCGCAACCGGCGCATCGAGATAGTCGAAGGCGTGCTCCATGATGCGCGCCGCGACCTCGGAGCCGACACCGCTCTGCTGCCAGCCCTCCTCCACCGTGACCGCACGGCCGGTCTTCTTCACCGAGTTGATGATGGTCTCGGTATCCATCGGACGGATGGTGCGGAGATCGATCACTTCGGCCTCGACGCCCTCCTTGGCGAGCTCGTCGGCAGCCTTCAGCGCATAAGACATGCCCATCGCCCAGGAGACGATGGTGACGTCCTTGCCGGCCCGCGCAATGCGCGCCTTGCCGATCGGCACCACGAAATCGTCGAGCTTCGGTATCTCGCCGGTGTGGCCGTACAGCATCTCGTTCTCGAGGAACACCACCGGATTGGGATCGCGGATCGCGGCCTTGAGCAGGCCCTTGTAGTCGGAGGCCGAATACGGCGCGACCACCTTCAGGCCCGGCACCTGCGAGTACCAGGCGGCGTAGTCCTGGCTGTGCTGGGCGGCGACGCGCGCGCGGCACCGTTCGGGCCGCGGAACACGATCGAGCAGCCCATCTGGCCGCCCGACATATAGAGCGTCTTGGCCGCGGAGTTGATGATCTGGTCGATCGCCTGCATCGCGAAATTCCAGGTCATGAACTCGACGATCGGCTTCAGCCCGGCCATCGCCGCGCCGACGCCGACGCCGGCAAAGCCGTGCTCGGTGATCGGCGTATCGATCACGCGCCGGGCGCCGAACTCCTGCAACAGGCCCTGCGTCACCTTGTAGGCGCCCTGATACTCGGCGACCTCCTCGCCCATGATGAAGACGTCGCCGTCGCGGCGCATCTCCTCGGCCATCGCATCGCGCAGCGCCTCACGAATGGTCTGCGTGACCATCTCGGTGCCCGCAGGGATTTCCGGATCGGGCAGCGCTTCGCTGACCGGTGCGGCCGGCACCTTCGCCGCGGGCTGCGGCGCTTCCGCCTTTGCATCTCCCTTGGCCTCGGCAGCCTTCGGCGCCGGCGCGGCGGGCACCTTGGCAAGGTCGGCGGCGCTTTCGCCGTCGGCAAGGATGGTCGCGATCGGCGTGTTGACAAGGACGTCGGCGGTGCCTTCCGGAATCAGGATCTTGCCGAGCGTGCCCTCGTCGGTTGCCTCGACCTCCATCGTCGCCTTGTCGGTCTCGATCTCGGCGATGACGTCACCGGACTTGATGGTCTCGCCTTCCTTTTTCAGCCATTTGGCGAGGTTGCCCTTCTCCATGGTGGGCGACAGCGCAGGCATCAGCACTTGAATGGGCATATCGGCTCCCGAAATCGGTCTTGAAATTCGTCTGCGCGGGTGGGGTCAGCGGTAGATGTCGGTGTAGAGCTCGGCCGCATCGGGCTCCGGATCGTGCTGCGCGAAGTCGGCGGCTTCGTTGACGATCTCGCGCACTTCGGCGTCGATCGCCTTGAGGTCCTGCTCGCTCACGCCGTCGGCCAGCAATCGGTTGCGCACCTGCTCGATCGGGTCCTGGTCGTGGCGAACCTTTTCGACTTCCTCACGCGTCCGGTACTTCGCGGGATCGGACATCGAGTGACCGCGGTAACGATAGGTCTGCATCTCCAGGATGATCGGACCGTTGCCGCCGCGGCACCAGGCCGTGGCCTCATCGGCGGCGGCCTTGACTGCGCGCACGTCCATGCCGTCGACCTGCTTGCCTGGAATGTTGAAGGAGACGCCGCGCTTGGAGAAGTCCTGCTGGGCCGACGCGCGCGACACCGAGGTGCCCATCGCATACCGATTGTTCTCGATCACGTAGATCACCGGCAGCTTCCACAGCTCTGCCATGTTGAAGCTCTCGTAGACCTGGCCCTGGTTCGCCGCGCCGTCGCCGAAATAGGTCACGCTGACGTTATCGTTGCCGCGATAGCGATTGGCGAACGCCAGGCCGGTGCCGAGCGACACCTGCGCGCCCACGATTCCGTGACCGCCGTAGAAATGCTTCTCCTTGCTGAACATGTGCATGGAGCCGCCCTTGCCGCGGGAATAGCCGCCGCGCCGGCCGGTCAGTTCGGCCATCACGCCGCGGGATTCCATCCCGCAGGCCAGCATGTGGCCGTGGTCGCGGTAGCCGGTTATGACCTCGTCGCCCTGCTTCAGCGCCATCTGCATGCCGACCACGACCGCTTCCTGGCCGATATAGAGATGGCAGAAACCGCCGATCGCACCCATGCCGTAGAGCTGACCGGCCTTCTCCTCGAAGCGCCGGATCAGCAGCATGTCCCGCAGTGCCTTGAGCTCCTGCTCCCTGCTGAATTCGGGAGGAGAGCCCGCCTTCTCCTGCCCTGATTCTTTTGCGACGGTTTTCTTGGGTGTGGCCATGGCAATTCCGGGTGAGAGAAGTCGAAGAACCCTCTCTAACCCAACTCAAATCACCTTGGAAGGATTGCATTCGCCGGATGGAATTTTGCTATGCCGCACTGCAACGCGGCGCGACATTTTTGTGATGTTGATCGATCAATTTTGAAATTTGAAGAACGGGCGCGAGTTAATTTCGGACAAGCGCTGTCCAAAAATCACTGCCGGTGTCAGTTCGCCTTGTTGATCCGAACCAGATCGCGCGGATTGGCGTAGTCGAGCTGAAAGCGCGCACGCTCGTCCAGCATATCAGGGTCGACCCGGTCCGACCGCAGCAGCGACACCCGCTGCTCGCCCTCGGCTCGTTCCTTCTTCAGCCGCGCCAGCTCCGAAGTCAGCGCGATAATTTCCTGGTCGAGCTCCTGCCGCGCGTTCAGGCCGTATTTGCCGGTATAGGCGTTGACGCCGAAATAGCCGACCATCAGCGCCGCCAGCGTGTAGAGGGCGAGCCCGGTCAGAATCGATTTGAGGCGTGTGCGGGAAACCATGGCCGCGAAGATGCGGCCATGCGGTTAACGGAGTGCTAAACCAGAGCGTTTTCGAGCGAAGCCTGTCCCGGACTTGATCCGGGATGGATAGCGATTCGCGCGCAGAAACCCGTCAAAACAACAAGCCTGGAGCCCCGCTCCGATCCATCGGAACGGGGCGCCGGGTCAGCCGTTCTGCTTTTCGACGAAGGCGGCGAAGGCGGCGAGGTACTGCTGCAACACCGTCTTGAGCGCTTCCTTGGTCAGTTCGCCCTTGTCGTCGAAGGCATCGCCGACGCCGTTGAGATAGGTTTCCGGCTGACCGAGGATCGGGCCGGAAATGCCCGGCAGGATGTTCTGCAGGTGCTTCGCCGCGCTGACGCCGCCGAGCGGACCCGGCGAGTTGGAGATGATGCCGACCGGCTTGCCGATGAATGAACTCTTGCCATAGGGCCGCGAGGCGACGTCGATCGCGTTCTTCAGCACGCCCGGAACCGAGCGGTTGTATTCGGGGGTCACGAACAGCACGCCGTTCGACTTCTGCAGCTTCTCGCGAAAGGCCAGCCAGTCCGCCGGCGGCGCCGCCTCGAGGTCCTGGTTGAAGAAGGAAATGCCCTCGAGGGTCGTCACATCGAGCTTCAGCGAGGCCGGCGCGAGCTTGGCCAGCGCATTGGCGATCTTGAGCGAGAAGCTCTGCTTGCGGATGCTGCCGACAATGGTGACGATGTTATAGGCCATTGCAAAATTCCCCTCGGGTTGCGCGTAAGACTGGTGCACTTCACCTACCGGCACGCCAAGAAAGATGCAAGTGCATGGAACGTCTAATTCCGGAAACGCAGCGTTCGCGAATTTTGGACGAACGGCCCTGAGGCCCACTGCTCAGGCGCTGTCAGCTCGCCGCGGGGAGAACGCCATTCCGCCCGAAAGCTGCGTCGGGCGCTACCGGCGGCAAATTGTCGACACGTTCCTCGAAACATACTGCACCGATTCCACGCAGCATCGAGCCGACCGAAGAGCAGCTGATGGCAGAGCGCAAGATCCGGATTGCAATCCTGTTCGGCGGGCGATCGGCCGAACATGACGTCTCGCGGGCGTCGGCCGCCAATGTGCTTCGCTCGCTCGACCCGGATCGCTATGACGCCACGGCGATCGGCGTCACCCGCGACGGCCGCTGGGTTGTCACCGATGCGGGAAACGGCGCCGGCACCGGCAGCGGCGCGCTGATCATTCCGGACCAGGCACCGCAACTCGCTTTGCTGCCTGGCGGGCAGGGCCGCGTCGTGGTGCTTCAGGGACCGCCGGCGGCGCCAGCGGAATTGCCGGCGTTCGATGTCGTCTTCCCGGTCCTGCATGGCCCGAACGGCGAGGACGGCACGGTGCAGGGCGCGATGGAGCTGTCCGACGTGGCTTATGTCGGCTCGCGCGTGATGGGCTCGGCGGCCGGAATGGACAAGGACGTCGCCAAGCGGCTGATGCGCGAGGCAGGATTGCCGATCGTCCCCTTTGTCGCGATGTCGACCGCAGCACCCATCAGCTATGACGACGCCGTCGGCGCGCTCGGATCGCCGGAGGTCTTCGTCAAGCCCGCCAACATGGGATCGTCGGTCGGCGTGTCTAAGGCGCGCACCGCAGAGGAGTTCGAGGCCGGTTGCAGATTGGCGTTCCGCTTCGACACCAAAATCCTGATCGAGCGCTGCGTCGCGCCGATCCGCGAGGTCGAGTGCTCCGTGCTCGAGGATGCCGCAGGCCGCATCCGCGCCTCGCAGCTCGGAGAGATCGTTCCCTCCGACAAGCACGGCTTCTACTCCTACGACGCGAAATATCTCGATGCGGATGGCGCGCGGCTTCAGGTGCCCGCGAACGTCCCCACGGCCGTCGCCGATCGCATCCGGGAGCTCGCGATCAAGACGTTCGGCGTGCTCGGCTGCGAAGGCATGGCACGGATCGACTTCTTCCTCCATGGCGAGCAGGCGTTCGTCAATGAGGCGAACACCCTGCCCGGCTTCACCAACATCAGCATGTATCCGCGGCTATGGGAGGCCAGCGGCCTGCCGCAATCCGAGCTGATGGATGTCCTGATCCGCCATGCCCTGGAGCGTCACAAGCGCTCCAGGAAGCTGGCATTCGAGCGCGAATAGAGCGCTTTCGAGCGAAGTGGCCGCGCGGTTACGCGCCCTTGTTCGGGTTGATCAGGAATTTTTCTCCGGTCGCACGCTTGCCGTAGACGGCGATGTTGTCGAGCTGCAAGGTCTCCTGCAACGAGACCACCTTGGTGTAGTGGCTCGCGAAGGTCGTCTTCAACTCGGCCACTACGCGCTGGCGCAGCTTGTTGCCCGCCTCCGGACCGATCTTCATCAGGAACGGGAACAGCAGCCAGCCGCCGACGCCCCACGCCATGCCGAAGCCGCGCGGCAGCTCGATCGAGCGGTTGTCGAGGCTGCCGTAGACGTAGACCTGCTTGTGCACATTCGAGCCGTAACGGCTATAGGCCTTGGCGGTCTTGTTGATCGCGGTCTCCATCGCGACCAGGATCTGGCCCGCGAGCTTGCCGCCGCCGATCGCATCGAAGGCAATGGTCGCGCCCGTCTCGACCAGCGCGTTGGTCAGCTTGTCCATGAAATCGGGCGCGCTGGAATCGACGACATGCCTGGCGCCGATCTTGTGCAGGATGCCGGCCTGCTCCTCGTTGCGCACGATGTTGACGAGGCCGATGCCGTCCTTGAGGCAGATCTTGTTGAGCATCTGGCCGAGGTTGGACGCCGCCGCGGTGTGCACCAGCGCCTTGTGTCCCTCGCGCCGCATCGTCTCGGTCATGCCGAGCGCGGTCAGCGGATTGACGAAGCAGGAGGCGCCTTCCGCCGGTGTGATGCCCTCGGGCAGCGGCAGGCATTCGTTGACCCGCAACGTACGGTATTGTGCATACATCGCACCACCGATCATCGCGACCGTCCGGCCCATCAGCGCTTTCGCGGCGTCCGACGAACCGGTCCTGATCACGACGCCGGCACCTTCATTGCCGACCGGCATCGACTCGTCGAGCCGCGCGGCCATGCCGGCCAACGCCGCGTCCGGCACGCGCGCGGTCACGACAGGCAAGTCCTTGCTGCCGGAGACCTTTGCGGCCGACATGTCGGCCGGGCCGACCAAGAGACCGAGGTCGGACGGATTGATCGGGGTCGCCTCGACCCGGACCACGACCTCGTCGGGTCCGGGCTCGGGGGTCGGGACATTGACCAGCGACAATTCCAGCTCGCCATTCTTCTTGAGCAGCGAACGCAGTTGCAGACCGCTCTTGCCGTCGCTCATCCCGACCTCCCTTTTTTGCGTTTGTTCAGTCCCGATCAGTTGGGGCGTTACGCCAGTGCCTTCAAGGCCGCCCTGCCGGCGTATTTCGCCTGCGTGCCGAGCTGCTGTTCGATGCGCAGCAGCTGGTTGTACTTGGCGGTGCGGTCGGAACGCGCCAGCGAGCCGGTCTTGATCTGCCCGCAATTGGTGGCGACCGCGAGATCGGAGATGGTGGAGTCCTCGGTCTCGCCGGAGCGGTGCGACATCACGGCGGTGTAGCCGGCCTTGTAGGCCATCTCGATCGCCGCCAGCGTCTCGGTCAGCGTGCCGATCTGGTTGACCTTGACCAGGATCGAATTGCCGCGGCCGTTCTTGATGCCGTCGGCGAGCCGGGTGACGTTGGTGACGAACAAATCGTCGCCGACCAGCTGGCATTTCTTGCCGATCGCATCCGTCAGCTCCTTCCAGCCGTCCATGTCGTCCTCCGACATGCCGTCCTCGATGGTGACGATCGGATAGCGGCCGACGAGATCGGCGAGGTACTTTACCTGCTCCGAACGCGAGCGGGTCTTGTTCTCGCCGCCGTAGACGTAGGCGCCTTCCTTGAAGAATTCGGTGGAGGCGCAGTCGAGGCCGAGCACGACGTCGTCACCCGCCTTGTAGCCGGCCTTGCCGATCGCGTTCATGACGAACTCGAGCGCGGCGTCGGCCGACGGCAGGTTCGGCGCGAAGCCGCCCTCGTCGCCGACATTGGTGTTGTGACCGGCTTTCTTCAATTCGCCGCGCAGCGTGTGGAAGATCTCCGAACCGCAACGCAGCGCCTCGGCGAACGAGGTGGCGCCGACCGGCAGGATCATGAATTCCTGGAAGTCGATCGGATTGTCGGCATGCACGCCGCCATTGATGATGTTCATCATCGGCACCGGCAGCGTCCGCGCCGAGGTGCCGCCGACATAGCGATACAGCGGCATGTCGAAGGATTCGGCGGCGGCCTTGGCGCAGGCCAGCGAGACGCCGAGGATGGCGTTGGCGCCCAGCCTGCTCTTGTTCGGCGTGCCGTCGAGCTCGATCATGATCTGGTCGATCGCGACCTGCTCCTCGACCGGCTGATCGGCGAGCGCCTCGAAGATCTCACCGTTGACGGCGGCGACCGCCTTCTCGACGCCCTTGCCGAGATAGCGCGACTTGTCGCCATCGCGCAGTTCCACCGCCTCATGGGCGCCGGTGGAGGCGCCCGACGGCACCGCCGCGCGACCGATCGACCCATCCTCCAGCACCACATCGACCTCGACCGTGGGGTTGCCGCGGCTATCCAGGATTTCGCGGCCGATGATGTCGACGATGTCAGTCATGAGAACCTCTTATGGGCAGTGAGGGGGGCGGATGGCGGTGCTTCTACCGCAATGCATCGAGGGGGAAAAGGCCGGGTCACGGTCCCCCGCATTGCCGTTCTTTGCATGGGGTTGATTTGCAGGAAAACCGGTTTCCACTTTTCCGGATCATGCTCTATGAGACCTCACGGAGACCCGAATGGCAAAGAAATCCAGCAAATCAACGACCTCCCCCGGCCTGCAACTCGGCCGTGCGGTGGAATGGCCCGACACGCCGGAAAAGGCGCAGCTCGACCGCGTGCCCAATCCGCAGGCTGGTACCGATTATCTGGTCCGCTTCACGGTGCCGGAATTCACCTCAATCTGCCCGGTGACGGGCCAACCGGATTTCGCGCATCTGGTGATCGACTATGTGCCGGGCCGCTGGCTCCTGGAATCCAAATCGCTGAAACTGTTCGCCGCGAGCTTCCGCAACCATGGCGCCTTCCATGAGGACTGCACGGTCATGATCGGCAAGCGGATATCAGACGAGATCAAGCCGAAATGGCTGCGCATCGGCGGCTACTGGTATCCGCGCGGCGGCATCCCGATCGATGTGTTCTTCCAGACCGGCCGGCTGCCGAAGGGGGTCTGGGTTCCCGATCAGGGCGTCGCGACGTATCGCGGGCGGGGCTAGGTCAGGCAGCCAAGATTCGCGACGCGAAGCGGCCTTGCTAATAGGACCACTCTATGACGCGAGATAACGAGGCGATTGAACGGGTCCGATCTGATGGTCGGCAAAAGACCTTTGCCATTAGCTCAGACAGGGAACTTAAGATTGCCTTCCTGATCCGCGGTGATGATTGGCGTCCTCTCAGGGCGCCGTGGTGGCGGGGGAAAGATGTCTCGATTATTGGCGCAGACCTCGATGGCAACTTCATCCTTCGCCATTGTGATGGCTCGGTGCGATTGTGGGATCATTCAAAGCAGGCGGACGAAATTCTAGCGTCCGGTGTAGTGGATTTTTGCAGGCGTCTGGGGCCGCCATTCCAAGCTCGGCCATAACGAAATTCAAACTCGGCTCGCGCACGCAACTTGACCCGCCGGCTGCCGAAGGGACTCTGGGTTCCCGATCAGGGCGTCGCAACTTATCGCGGGCGGGGCTAGGTCGGGCCCCCGTCAGTTCGCCACGTCTGCTGATCCTCGGAAACCGGCGCAGAAGCCGACATGCATGTCGGCCTTGGGTCCAGGAACTGACGTGGCGCTCCCTTCGATGTGTGATATGTTCGATAATGGCTGCTCCGATAATGGCTGCGCCAATGTGGCCGAAGCGACCACGATCGAAGGCGAATGACACGCTCGTTATAGGCGGCGCGTAAGCTGGCCGGCCATGAGCCATCATTTGAATAAATCAGGCATAGTGAGCAGACGCGGGCATTATCGTGAGTGGGAGTAGTTCAGCACGGCGAATAGTATACTCGTATTGACGGAGGCAGATTTGGGTAGAATGTTTTTGGATTGCCGAGATTACCCAAGTGAAATGAACTGCACGATCGCGATTTCAGCTGATACTCAAAAGGAACTTCTGGAAGCGGCGGTACAACACGCTGTCGCGGTGCATGGCCATCACGATAGCCCGGAATTGCGCCATGAACTGGCGAAGATGATAAAGACCCAGTAGGCAGGCCAATGGGCCTGTGACCGCCACGAAGCGGAATTGAATGCATGCGCTTTCAACTTGCGCGACCCACGTAAGCGCGCTTCCTCTAGCGTCTCAGTGCTTTAGGAGAAGACGGTGACCGCTTTCAATGCTGTGCGTTTTCGAGTGAAGCCGGGGCGCGATCAAGAGTTCTTGGACGCTCACAAGACAATTGGAGCAACTTGGCCGGGTTTATTGCATGCCAACATCATCAAAACCGGTGACCGCTCCTACTGCATTATCGCCGAGTGGCAAGATAAGGACGCGTGCATCGAGGCTCGGCCAGCTATGATTTCCATTCTAAATTCTTTTCGCGACACGCTCGAAGACCTCGGCAACGGTCTCGGCGTGACCGATCCGGTTGCGGGTCCGATCATCTTATCTTTGAAATAGCCGTTGCGGAAATGAGCGGGCCGAGATGACCTGAGGGATCGCCAGGGCTCGACGTCTGGCCGCGCGTCGGCATCGGCCGGACGCCGCAGCTTCAGGATTCTCGCTCAGATGCAGCCGAGCACGACCATCGCGGCGGCCGAGACCAGCGTCTCTTGCCGTGCTGATTTCGCAGCAACACTTTCGTGATGCGCGCGGAACACGCGCGAAAGCGCTTGAGCCATCGGGACGACTCGCAATCGCGAAAAGGTTCCACCATCGTTGGAAAAATTCGCGCGGCCAATCGTCACACAGGCGTCGTCCACCCAGCGTTTCCTCCTGTTTCCAAAGATTGCAAACACATGGAGGATCGACATGGTCACGATCAGCGGGATGAAGACGTTCGCGTCGGGGACGACGATTGGCGCGACGGCTCCGGATTCCATCACGACAGCGAACGGGACGATCTTCGTCGAATACGGCAATGGCGCAGACTCGACCGGTGCCGGTGGCTCGAGCACAATCGTACAGTACAACAAGAACGGCAGCGTCGAGCACAGCTATGCGATCGCAGGTTCCGTCGATGGCTTGAAATACAACCCGTACACCGGCGAGATCTGGGCGCTGCAGAACCAGGATGGAAACTCCACGCTCACCCTGATCGATCCCCTCACCCACAAGGTGACCGGCCCGTTGAGCTTTGCCAATCCATCCGCAACGCGCGGCTATGACGACGTCGTGTTCAAGGGCGACAAGGTGTTCCTGAGCTACACCAATCCGAACGGCAGCGGCGATCCGACGCTTGTCGAACTGCTCAATGGCGACCATCCGAGCGGGACATTGCTGACGGCGACAATCCTCGCCGACGGTGCCACGGGCTTCAACACGGTCACCGGCGCGACCGAAGTCGTGCCGCAATCCGATCCGGATTCGCTCAAGCTCGCGCCCAATGGCGACCTGATCTTCACTGACGGTGCCGACGGCACCATCATCGATGTTCAGCATCCCGGGACCAGCAGCCAAGCGATCGCGTTCACGACAATCAAGGGAATCCCTGCCGGCTCCGTCGGCAAAGCCGGCCTCGATGACGTGATCAAGCCCGGTGCGACCGCGGGCACGTTCTACCTGACCGATACGAAATCGGGGGACGTCTACTCGTTCCACGCGAGCGGCCTCAACACCAACGACTACTACGCCTCGGTTGCGAGCCTCGGCGGTTTCGGCCAGGTCGATCCGACCACCGGCGTCTTCACGCCGCTCGTGACAGGCGCGAACTTTGCCGCCGCGCACGGCCTGACCTTCGTTCCCGACAAGAATGCCCCGCCGATGGCTCATGTCGATTCGGTCAAGACATTTGCCGCTCACCCGAATGGGGTGACCGGACTGGATTCGATCACCCTCGCAAACAAGTACGTGTTCGTGGAATACGGCAACGGCGTCGACTCGACGGGCGTCGTGCCGGGCAACAGCACGATCATCCAGTACGACCGCGCGGGACACTTCGTGCATGCCTACTCGATCGCGGGATCGGTCGATGGGCTGAAGTACAACCCCGAGACCGGAATGGTCTGGGCGCTGCAAAACCAGGACGGGCACTCGTCGCTGTCTCTGATCGATCCCAACACGCAAACGGTCACAGCGCATTTCAACTACGCCAACCCGTCGGCCTCGCGCGGCTATGACGACGTCGTGTTCAAGGGCAACGAGGTGTTCCTCAGCTACACGAATCCGACCGGCAACGGCGATCCGACTATCGTGAAGCTGCTGAACGGCACCAACCCGGAGCCTGGCGACCTGCTCACCACCGCCCCCGTGCTGCTCGACGGCGCCATCGGCTACGACACCGTGACGGGCAAGATGGAGGCGGTACCGCAGAGCGATCCGGATTCGCTGAAGCTTGCCGCCAACGGCGATCTGATCTTCTCGAGCAACGCCGACGGCGCGATCATCGATATCCAGAATCCGGGGACCTCCAGTCAGGCCATCGCCTTCACCCCGATCCAGGGCATTCCCGCCAGTTCGGTCGGGAACGCCGGCCTGGATGACGTGATCAAGCCGACCGCGACGTCGGGAACGTTCTACATTTCGGACGCAAAGGACGGCCACGTCTTGGCGGTGCACGCCAGCGGCCTCAATCCCAACGACTACTATGCCTCGGTCGGCTCGCTCGGGGCGTTCGGCCAAGTCGACGAGAACACCGGTATCTTCACCTCGCTGGTGTCAAGCGAGAATGCCCCGGGCTTCAGCTTCGGTTCGCCGCACGGCGTTGTGTTCGTTCCCGACAAGAACGCGGCGCCATTTCCTGAGATCGGCACGGTCAAGACCTTCCATGCCCCGGCCGACGGTTCGACCCAGCCTGATTCCGTCACGACCGCACACGGCTCGACCTTTGTCGAATATGGCAACGGCGCAGATTCGACTGGCGCCGGAGGCTCGAGCACAATCGTGCAATACGACAAACATGGCAGTGTAGAATATACATATTCGATCGCGGGATCGGTCGATGGCCTGAAATACAATCCCACGACCGGCGATATCTGGGCGCTGCAGAACCAGGACGGCAATCCCACCCTGACGCTGATCAATCCGGAGACGCATGCCGTCTCCGCGCCGCTCAGCTACGCCGATTCGAGTGCGAGCCGCGGCTATGACGATGTGGTGTTCAAGGGCGACAAGGTGTTCCTGAGCTACACCAACCCGGTCAATCCCGGCGACGCCACCGTGGTCCAGCTCGACAACGGCGATCATCCGTCGGGCACGCTGACCACCAAGCCCATCCTCGAATTTGGCGCCACCGGGCTGGACACCGTGACCGGCAAGATGGAGGTGGTGCCACAGAACGATCCAGACTCGCTGAAACTCGCGCCGAATGGCGACCTGTTGCTGTCGAGCGGCGACGACGGGACCATCATCGATATCAAGAACCCCGGTACGACCCACCAATCGGTGTCGTTCACGCCGATTGCAGGCGTCGGCGCCAAGGCGGGCCTTGACGATGTCATCAAAGCCGGTGCCACGTCAGGTACGTTCACGTTGACCGATACGGCCACCGACAAGGTCTACTCGTTTCACGCGACCGGCCTGAACACCGACGATTACTACGCCTCGGTCGGCAGCCTGAAGGGGTTCGGCCAGGTGGACCCGACGACGGGTGCCTTCACGCCGTTGCTGTCAGCCGACAATGCACCTGGCTTCAACTTCAGCTCCCCGCACGGCGTCAGCTTCACGCCCGATCCGTCTCCCGCGGCCGGTCATGTCGTTGCATCGATGCAGGGCGACGGCTTCGTGTTCCCCAGCGGTGGTGGCGCCGCAGTCAACGCCCCTCCGCCAATCTCCGTCGATGGTCCTTCGCATGCAGAGCAGCTTGCGCAACTCGCTTCAGACGTCTCGCATAACAGTTCGGATTGGCTGCATGAGAATGCGATGGTGTACGTCGCGATGGGGCACGATGCCTTCCATCTGACGTAGCGATCGCGTGACCCGAAATGGTGCTGCGAGGACGCCCTCGCAGCCGCGCTCAGGAGCCTGCATGCGCGTCGGCGGGTGCGCGCTCCCTGAGGAATCTCGCGCAGATAAATCCGAGCACGACCATCACGGCGGCAGCCGAGACCAGCGTTGCGGTCTTGCCGGCGTGTTGCAGGCCGAAGCCGTAGGCGATCGGGCCGACGGTCTGGCCCATGAAGAAGAAGAACGAGTGCAGCGACAGCGCGGTGGCGCGCGCCTCGACCGACAGCTCGCTGGCGAACACCTGCAAGCAGCCGTGGATCATGTAGAAGCCGAGGCCCATCACCAGGAGGCCCGCCATCTGCAGCTTCCAGTGCGGCCCGAAGGCGACGCCGACGAGTTGGATGGCGACCAGCGTCGCGCCAACGATCATCATCCCCCTCACCCCGATCAACGGCAAAAGGCGCGCCACCGTCAGCGTGTAGAGCAGGCCGCCGATCGCAAAGCCCGCGATCACGATGCCGGCGATCGACAGCGAGGTCTCGCCGAGCTCGAACAGGAACGAGGCGATGAAGGGGAACAGCCCGAGCACGCAGCAGCCTTCGACGAAGACGGCCGAATAGCAGATGCGCGCGTTCGGGTTGGTGAAGATGGTGCGATAGCCGTGGCGCAGTGCCCTCAGGCTGGTGCGCGGCGGACGGTTCAACTCAGCGCCGCGGAAGCCGGCCGCAACCGCGACCGCGACGATGATGACGAGACCGCCGAGCACCGCGAGCACACCGCGCCAGCCGAGCAGATCGCCGATCAGGCCGGAGGCCGTGGCGCCGAGCAAATTGCCGGTCATCGAGCCCGCCAGCGTTCGGCCGATCGCGAGCTGCCGCTTGTCAGCGCCGACGAGGTCGCTGGTCAGCGACAGCGCCACCGGAAACACGCCGCCCGAGCCGATACCGGCCAGGATGCGGGTCACGAACAGCATCGGAAACGAGGTCGAGAGTGCGCCGAGGATGTTGGCAACGCCGAGCAGCCCGAGGCAGATCGTCATCAGCCGCGCCTTGCCGAACAAATCGGCAGCCGCGCCGATCGCCGGCTGAATCGCGGCAAAGGTGAAGGCGAATACCGCGGCAAAGCTCGCCGCGGTCGCGATGCTGACGCCGAAATCCTCCGCGACATGCGGCAGCACCGGATCGAGCGCGCGCACCGACAGGCTCGCCGCGAAGGTCGCCAGCGTGATGACGTTGAGGGCCGGCGGCATGCCGCTCTTTGCGGTCATGTCGTTCCGCCGGTCAGGCTGCCGTCTTGGCGAGCGCGTCGAACTGCATCAGCCGCTTGACGAGGGATTCGAAGTCGCGGAGCGGCACCATGTTGGGGCCATCGGACGGCGCATGATCCGGATCCGGATGGGTCTCGATAAACACACCGGCGACGCCGACCGCGACCGCAGCCCGCGCCAGCACCGGCACGAATTCGCGCTCGCCGCCCGACGAAGTGCCCTTGCCGCCCGGCTGCTGCACCGAATGGGTGGCGTCGAAGATCACAGGCGCGCCGGTGGTGCGCGAAAGGATCGGCAGCGCGCGCATGTCCGAGACCAGCGTGTTGTAGCCGAACGACGCGCCACGCTCGGTGACCAGCACATTGGCGTTGCCGGCGCCGGTGATCTTGCTCACCACATTGGCCATGTCCCACGGCGCCAGAAACTGGCCCTTCTTGACGTTGACGGCCTTGCCGGTGGCGGCCGCGGCCAGCAGCAGATCGGTCTGCCGGCACAGGAAGGCCGGGATCTGGAGCACGTCGACGGCCTGCGCTGCTTCGGCGCACTGGTCGGGTTCATGCACGTCGGTCAGCACGGGCAGCCCGAGCGAAGAACGGATCTCGGCGAAGATCGGCAGCGCCTGCTTCAGCCCGATGCCGCGCGCGGCCGACGCGCTGGTGCGGTTCGCCTTGTCGAACGAGGTCTTGTAGACCAGACCGATCTTGAGCCGGGCCGCGATCTCCTTCAGCGCAGAAGCCACTTCAAGCGCGTGCGCGCGGCTCTCGAGCTGGCAGGGACCGGCGATGATCGAGATCGGCAAGGCGTTGCCGAATTTGGCCGATCCGACGGCAACGATCGGCGCGGCTTGCGCGGAAACCTGATTGGTCAAAATGCTGCATCCTTCTGGCCTGCGACCATGCAATCCCGCGCGGGAGGGATCAAGCCATCCTGCACGATGAGGGGGTTGCGCTGACGCCGTGGGTGCGCCGTGCTATCACAATCCTGCCCCAACCGCCCCTATAGACTGCCGGGGAACAGATTCCCAATGAGGAACGACATGCGCTCTTCGCCTGTGATCATAGCCGTGGCCGCCCTGTCGGCGATGCCGGGCCTCGCCTTTGGCCAGACCAGCAACCAGCCCGGCGTCGTCACCAGCGGCGCCACCGGCGTCACCATCAACGGCAAGCCGGCCGCGCGCAGCGGCGACACCACCAGCAATGGCGGCCCCCTGGTCGAAGGCGTGCCCAATGTCCTGATCAACGGCAAGCCAGCGGTCGTGATCGGTGACCGCACGCATTGCGGCGGCAAGGCGGCCTCCGGCGCCAATGGCGTCTTCATCAACGGCAAGCCGATGGTCCGCGAAGGCGATCAGACCTCGGGCTGCGCGAACTAGGGTCCGGACTGATCACGCAGCGGGACAGCAAGAGCTTGCGGCGCGGAAGTACGAGGGCGGCCCCCTGGCGATCATTCGTCACTGTGCCTTGGCCAAGGCCCACCATTTTCGGTCAGGATGTTTGATCGCGCGGCGTCCAGCAGTGAGGCGTAGTTTGACTTGAACGAGGTCACTTCGGATCGCTCGAGCGAGCAGTAGAAGCTGTTCAATGCCCAGATTTCGGCATCGTGGAGGCCCAGATCGACCAAGCGCCTGCCCTTCTCATCCTCAATGAGCCTGCCCAACAGATCAACGAGCACCAACCGAGCGTCGTCAGACAGTGTGATGGGTCGCTCGGGGGCTTCCCCCGATATCGGATTTGGCAATCTCGCCTCCGTTGCTGGAAGCGACAACCAATAGCTGGTCGTCGCCCCAATGCATCACTTGACGGCTGAGAACGACGTCGGCACCAGGAGCTGGTTTTCGATGGTGAGAACGATCTGGCCGTCCTCCTCGGTCTTGGCGCGCGCGGCGATCCATTCCGGATCGGTCACGAACGCGGTCCACTTCTTCTCGCGCTCGGCGAGAGATTCCCAGGCCAGCAGGTAAGTCAGATCCTGGTTGGATTCGCCGACCAGCGTCGTGAAGAAGCCGGCCTGCTTGATGCCGTGCTTGTCCCAGAGCTTCAGCGTGACGGTCTCGAAGCGCTTCAGCAGCGCCGGCAGCCGGCCCGGCAGGCAGCGATAGACGCGGGTCTCGTAGATCATTGGCGGTCCTTCCCGGATTTTGCTTGGCGGGCCGTTATAGCCAGCGGGTTCCGGACTGTCTTGAGGGGACGACGACATGGCACCTCTGCTCGCGGCAGGCGGCCATTTCCGCAATGTTGTTGCAATGTTACTTGCCCTACAACCGGCTGTTCGGGATCTGGACCCAAAGCACATGCGGATACTGCTGGTTGAAGACGAGCCGGAAATGGCTGCGGCGCTGTCGCAGGCGCTGAAGGGCTACGACATGGTCGTCGACCATGTGCCGAGCCTTGCCGAGGCCGAGGAAGCGATCTCCGCCGACGTGCATGGAGCCGTCCTGCTCGACCGCCAGCTTCCTGACGGCGACGGCCTCACGCTGATCCCGAAACTGCGCGCCAAGGCGGATGGCGTTCCGATCATCGTGCTGACCGCGCGTGGCGACCTCGCGGACCGCATCACCGGCCTCGACAGCGGAGCCGACGACTATCTGGCCAAGCCGTTCGCGGTCGAGGAGCTGCTGGCGCGGCTGCGCGCCGTGCTGCGCCGCCCCGCCGGCATGCAGCTCGACATCATCAAGGCCGGCCGCATGGCGTTCGATTGCAGCCATCGCGAGGCCAGCATCGACGGCCGCCCGCTCGACCTGCCGCGGCGCGAACTCCTGGTGCTGGAGACGCTACTGCGCCGCATGGGCCGTACCGTGCTGCGCGCGACGCTCGAAGACGCCGTCTACAATTTCGAGGACGAGATCCAGTCGAACGCGCTCGACGCCCACGTCTCGCGGCTCAGGCGCAAGCTTGCCGAGTCGGACGCCGGAATCGAGATCCACAGCATCCGCGGCGTCGGTTACCTGCTGAAGCAGGTGTCATGAGCGAACAGGCCGATCACTACTGCCTGCGGTCGCAACTGAGCTGGCGCCTGGTCGCGTTGCAGGCGGTGTTGCTGACGGGACTCGTGCTCACTGTGCTTGGCGCGCTGTGGGCTTCGGGTTTCCTGCTGGTCAATCGGGATGAAGAACGCGTCATCGACGTCGTGCAATCGGCCATCATGCGCAACGCGCAACGCGAACTCGTGTTGCGTCCGACCGACGATCTCAACAAGCTACGCGCCGAGATTCCCGATCTCTGGTTCGCCGTGCGGGACCGCGAGGGGCACACGCTCACCGAAGGCGAGGTGCCGCCCGATTTCGCACGGATCGGCAATGCTCTCGACCATATCAGCCAGGCGCGGCTCGGCTATCAGATGCTGGAGGACAGCCCAGGCAAGCCGGCGGCGCGGCTGAAGCGCGTCAACACCGATGCCGGCAACGTCCAGATTATGACCGCGACGCAAGGCCGGATGACCGGGACCAAGGCGCTGTTGGTGATGACGCTGACGTGCCTGGGCAGCACCCTGCCCGGCCTGTTGCTGATGGCATGTGCCACCTTCATCGCGACGCCGATGGTGGTGCGGCGCGCCTTTGCGGGCATCGATTCCGCGGCGCATGAGGCGCGCCGGATCGACTTCCGCCAGCGCGGCAGCCGGCTGTCGGCCGACCATCTGCCGCTCGAAGTCGCCCCACTCGTGACCGCCGTCAATGACGCGCTGAAGCGGCTCGACGACGGCTACTCGCGCCATCAGCGCTTCGTAGCCGACGCTGCGCACGAATTGCGCACGCCGATCGCGATCCTCAACACAAGGCTGGAGTCCCTGCCGGCGGGGCCCGAGAAAACGCGGCTGCTCGAAGATTCCGCCCGGCTTGCAACATTGGCCGAGCAGCTGCTCGACATCCAGCGCTTCGACCAGTGCCGCAACCCGTTTGGGCGCGTCGATCTGGTCGCGGTCGCGCGCACGGTCGCCGCCGATCTCGCGCCGCTGGCGATCGCGGCCGGCTATGAATTGTCGCTCGATGCAGCAACCGATCGGGTCGAAACATCAGGCGACCGCGCCGCGCTGGAGCGTGCGCTGACCAACCTCGTGCAGAACGCCATCCAGCATGGCGGCCGGCGCGGCACCATCACGATCCGTGTTGGCAGCGCCCCGACGATCGACGTGATGGATGAAGGCGACGGCATTCCCAAGGATCAGCGCACGCGGATCTTCGATCCGTTCTACCGGCTCGCACCGCTCGACCGCGGCGCCGGCCTCGGGCTCAACATGGTGCGCGAGATCGCAAGGCTGCATGGCGGTCACGTCTCCGTGCTCGACGGACCGAAGGGCGGCGCGTGCTTCCGTCTCACGTTGCCGCCGGCGCCGTACGTTTCGTGATGCGAGCGCGTGTCGAGCGAAGCGGGAAACGGTACGCGTGAAGAAAACGCATCACGACTAGAATCCAGCGCGACGTTCCGATTCAATCGGAACGGGACTCCAGCAACATTGCGCAATGTTGTCGCAATGCAGACCCCGCAAAGAAGAGATCGCGCTACGCAATCGAGTCGAGGCGCGACGACACTTTGCTGGGAATCCCAATGTCACATGATCTCCTGTCTTTCTTCACGGCGTGGATGGCGGCCCCCGGCCGCGTCGGCGCCATCGCACCGTCGGGCGCTGCGCTCGCCGAACTGATCACACGCGACATCACCGCCAACACCGGTCCGGTCCTCGAGCTCGGCCCAGGTACCGGCGCCTTCACCTATCAGCTGTTGAAGCGCGGCGTGCGGCAGCAGGATCTCACACTGATCGAGTACGGTTCGGATTTCATGCGGCTGTTGCAGCTGCGTTTTCCCGGCGCGCGCGTGCTGTGGATGGACGCCGCGCGGCTGGCCTCGGAACGGCTTTACGACGGCGCGCCGGTCGGCGCGGTCGTCAGCGGACTGCCGCTGCTCAACATGTCACCGCGCAAGGTCATATCGATCGTCAGTGGCGCATTCAGCTACATGCGTCCCGGCGGCGCGTTCTATCAATTCACCTACGGCATGCGCTGCCCGGTGCGGCGGCCGATCCTCGACCGCCTCGGGCTGCGCGCCACGCTGGTCGACCGCGCCATCCTCAACGTGCCGCCCGCCGCGGTCTACCGGCTGACGCGACGCCCGCAACACAAGCTGATGACGCGCGACGTCACGCCGGCGGCCGGTTCGAACGTCTCACCGATCAAGAAAGAACGCCTGGCCAGCGAGGACTGTGCCGCCGTGTAGCGGCACAGCCGACGGCCGCTTTACATCAGACGGCTCTGCTTCGCCGCCGCCTCGATGAACGACGCGAACAGCGGATGCGGCTCGAAGGGCCGCGACTTCAGCTCGGGATGGAACTGGACGCCGATGAACCAGGGGTGGTCCTCATACTCGACGATTTCCGGCAGCACGCCGTCGGGCGACATGCCGGAGAAGCGCAGACCATGCTGCTCGAGGCGATCCTTGTAGGCGGTGTTGACCTCGTAGCGATGGCGATGCCGCTCGGAGATCTCGGTCGCGCCGCCATAGACCTGGGAGACGCGGCTGCCGCGGTTGAGCGCCGCGGGATAGGCGCCGAGCCGCATGGTGCCGCCGAGGTCGCCGCTCTGCGAACGCTTCTCGAGCTCGTTGCCGCGCAGCCATTCCGTCATCAGGCCGACCAGCGGCTCCTTGGTCGGGCCGAACTCGGTCGAGTTGGCCTCTTCGATGCCGACCAGATTGCGCGCCGCCTCGATCACGGCCATCTGCATGCCGAAGCAGATGCCGAAATACGGCACGTCGCGCTCACGCGCGAACTGCGCCGCGCGGATCTTGCCCTCGGCGCCACGCTGGCCGAAGCCGCCGGGCACCAGGATGCCGTTGACGTGCTCGAGGAAGGGCGCCGGGTCTTCGTTCTCGAACACCTCGCTCTCGATCCAGTCGAGATTGACCTTCACCTTGTTGGCGATGCCGCCATGGGAGAGCGCCTCGATCAGCGATTTGTAGGCGTCCTTCATGCCGGTGTATTTGCCGACGATCGCGATCGTCACCGCGCCTTCCGGATTGCGGACGCGCTCGTTGATCACGTTCCAGCTCTGCAGCGCCGGCGGAATCTTTGCGGTGATGCCGAACGCAGCCAGCACCTCGTCGTCGAGGCCGGCGGCGTGATAGGCCTCCGGCACGGCGTAGATGTTGTCGACGTCGCGCGCCTCGATCACGGCGCTCTCGCGCACGTTACAGAACAGGCCGAGCTTGCGCCGCTCTTCCTTGGGGATTTCGCGGTCGGTGCGGCACAGCAGGATATCCGGCTGAATGCCGATCGAGCGCAGCTCCTTCACCGAATGCTGCGTCGGCTTTGTCTTGAGTTCGCCGGCACTTGGAATGTACGGCAGAAGTGTCAGATGAATGTAGACGGCATGATCGCGCGGCAGCTCGTTCTTGAGCTGGCGGATCGCCTCGAAGAACGGCAGGCCCTCGATGTCGCCGACGGTGCCGCCGATCTCGACCAGCACGAAATCGTAGTCGTCGTTACCCGACAGCACGAATTCCTTGATCGCGTTGGTGACGTGCGGGACCACCTGGATCGTCGCGCCGAGATAGTCGCCGCGGCGTTCCTTGGTGATGATGTCCTGGTAGATGCGCCCGGTCGTGATGTTGTCGGCCTTGGTGGCCGGACGACCGGTGAAACGCTCGTAATGGCCGAGATCGAGGTCGGTCTCGGCGCCGTCGTCGGTCACGAACACTTCGCCGTGCTGATACGGCGACATCGTTCCGGGATCGAGGTTGAGATAGGGATCGAGCTTGCGAAGGCGGACTTTGTAGCCCCGGGCCTGCAGCAAAGCGCCGAGCGCCGCTGATGCAAGACCTTTTCCGAGCGAGGAGACCACGCCGCCGGTGATGAATATGTACCGCGCCATGGGACTTTACCTTTAAGCCGACTCCACCGATTCGCAAAACGAATCGGCTGTTCCCGGCAAACAATCCACCGGGCTGTGGGTTACGTTAAATTGGAAGCGATTTCAGAGCATTAATGGGGGTTTTGGATGCAGGATACCAGCGCCGTATCCTGCATGGCCATCCTGCTTTATTGCGACCGTGGCGCCTGCGGACCGCTCGGCGCCTGCTGGCCCTGCTGCTCGTCGGACTTCTTCAGCGAATCGAGGATGCCACCGGAGGTCGGGGGCGTCAGCGGGGTACCGCCGGCCGGCTGGGTCTGCTGCGCCGGCGCGCCGGTGCCGATGATCGAGCTCGGCTTGCGGTCGTAGCCCGCGTACCAGGACAGGAACAGGCTGGTCACGAAGAAGCCGACCGCGAGGATCGCCGTGGTCCGGGTCAGCAGATTCGCCGTGCCGCGGCTCGACATGAAGCCGGCGCCACCACCCATACCGAGGCCGCCGCCTTCGGACTTCTGCAGCAGCACCGCGCCGATCATGACGCTGACGATCATGAGGTGAATAATGATAACGACAGTCTGCATCGCAAGCCTTCCGTCACAAGCCGCCAAGCGGCCAGACAAACGGCGCTATCGGCTTTGCGGGTTTCGTGAAAGTCGCGCCCTGTTACACGATTGCACCGGGCATTGTCACCCCCGAGATAGTCGCAGCGCGCATGATGGCAAGCGGCCTGCATCACCACCGCCTGGGCACTTGAACGAGGCCGTGATTTTCTACTAAAGTAGACAAATGGATATTTTAGTAGACGACCTCACCCAACGCCTGGCGCAACGGATTCGGCTGGAACGCGACCAACGCGGCTGGTCGCTCGCAGATCTCGCCAAAACGTCCGACGTCTCCAAGGCCACCATCAGCAAGATCGAGCGCGCCGAGGTCAGCCCCACCGCGGCCGTGCTGGTCCGCATTGCCTCAGCCTTCGATCTCACCTTGGCCGGGCTGATGCTGCGCGTCGAGGGGCCGAACGAGCGGGTGTCACGCGCCGCCAGGCAGCCGGTTTGGCGCGATCCTGAAACCGGCTATCTGCGCCGCCAGGTGTTCAGCAGCCCAGATCATCCGGTCGAGTTGGTGCGGGTCGAGCTGCCGCCAAAGCAGACGGTGACGCTGCCCGCCTCTTCCTACGCCCATATCCGCCAACTGGTCTGGGTCTTGAGCGGCAGCCTCGTCATCACCGAAGGCAGTGCGCGCCATGAACTCGCCGCCGGCGATTGCCTCGGCTTCGGTCCGCCGGCGGAAACGACCTTCGCCAACGAGAGCAATACCGCCTGTATCTACGTCGTGACGCTGGCGCGGAGCTGAATGCATGTCGCACTTTGTCATCAAGCCGCTCGAGGATGCGCCTGAGATTCGCAGCGCGCTCAGCGAACTCCTGATTGAGACCGTCGCCAGCGGCGGCTCCGTGAGCTTCATGCATCCATTGGCGCTGAATGACGCCGAGGCGTTCTGGCAGGACTCGCTTGGCGCCGCGGCCCGCGGTGAGCGAATCGTACTCGGCGCATTCGACGGCGACAATCTGATCGGCACCGTGACGCTGCTGCTCAAGCTGCCGCCGAACCAGCCGCATCGCGCGGAGATCGCCAAGATGATGACGCGCCTCAGCCATCGCCATCGCGGCGTCGCGACCGCCTTGCTGCGCGCCGCCGAGGCGCTTGCGATCGCGCACGGACGCGCGTTGCTGGTGCTCGACACCGCCGTCGACGACGGCGCCGCGCCGCTCTACGAGAGATCAGGCTTTCAGCTCAGCGGCATCATCCCGGATTACGCACTGAAGCCGCACGGCGGCCTCACCGGGACGATGATCTACTGGAAGCGGATCGGCGCGGCGGCCGCCTAGCAGCCCGCGGCGATCGCCAGGAAGTCGGACGCCTTCAGGCTGGCGCCGCCGACCAGCGCGCCGTTGACATTGGCGACCGCCATCAGCTCGGCTGCGTTCGACGGCTTGACCGAGCCGCCATACAGGATCCTGATCCTGTTTCCCTCGGCCTTGAAGCGATCGGTGAGCTGACCTCGGATAAACCGATGAACTTCCTCGACATCCTTGGCTGTCGGGGTCAGGCCGGTGCCGATCGCCCAGACCGGCTCATAGGCCACCACTAGGTTGGCTGCGGTCGAACCGTCGGGCAGTGAGCCCGCAAGCTGGGTGCCGCAGACATCGAGCGTCTTGCCGGCATCGCGCTGCTCGCGCGTCTCGCCGATGCAGACGATCGCGGTCAATCCGGCGCGCCAGACGGCCTCCGCCTTCTGCCGAATCAACGCGTCGGTCTCGCCATGGTCGGCGCGCCGCTCGGAGTGGCCGACGATGATCGCGACCGCGCCAAGGTCTTTGAACATCTCCGCCGAGAGGTCGCCGGTGTGGGCACCCGATGCCTTCGGGTGGCAGTCCTGGGCGCCGACGGCGACCTTCGAGCCGCGTGCCTTGTCGGCAAAGGCCTCGACCAATGTCGCCGGCGGACAGACCAGGAGATCCGCCTTGGCAGCGACGTCGCCGGCGCCCGCCAGCATTGCGTCGAACTCGGCAAAAGAGGATTTCAGGCCGTTCATTTTCCAGTTGCCGGCGATCAGCGGCCGGATGGCGTCGGTCATGTCGGATTTCCCATCGTTCGAGCGTGCCCCTGCGCTATCAGAGCCGGGCGGCGACTTCCAGAGCACCGGATCACGCCGGCCGCGCGGCGTCTTACCGCTTCAATCCGCCCCCTCACCCATGGTTGCGGGCGCGCGTCGGCCACTTTATAAGCGTTTTCAATTCGGTGACGCCCCTGCTGCCGGACAAAAAGTCCTGACTTTTGGTCCCACTTGGGCACGACCCGGTTCCCCTCCTGTAAAACAAGTTGGACCCATGCTTCGAGGAATGCGGAAAGCCTCATCAAACTGGCTCGGCAAGACGATTATGGCCGTGGTGATGGGCGTTTTGATCGTCAGTTTCGGAATTTGGGGCATTGCCGACATCTTCAAGGGGTTTGGCCAGTCGACCTTCGCCAAGGTCGGCGGGACCGAGATTTCGGCCGAGCAGTTCCGCCAGATCTACACCGACCGGTTGCAGCAGCTCGGCCGCCAGTTCGGCCGCCCGCTGACCCCGGATCAGGCGCGCCTTCGGGATTGACCGCCAGGTGCTGCAGCAGACGCTCGCGGAGGCCGCACTCGACGAGGAGGCGCGCCGCATGGGCCTCAACCAGTCCGACGCCGAGGTGCTGCGCACGATCTACAACGACCCGAACTTCAAGGGCCTCAACGGTCAGTTCGACCCGCAGCGCTTCCAGTCCGTGATCCGCAACTTTGGCTACACCGAAGGCCGCTACATCGCCGAGCAGCGCCGCGTCGGCCTGCGGCGGCAGATCGCCGGCACCGTCTCGTCCGGGATCGAGCCGACCAAATCGATGGTCGAGGCGCTGACCCGTTTCCAGAACGAGCAGCGCTCGATCGACTACGTCACCCTCGGCGCTGCACAGGCCGGCACCATCGATCCGCCCTCGCCCGAGGCGCTCGCCGCCTATTTCGAGGACCACAAGGTTCAATTCCGTGCGCCCGAATACCGCAAGATCGCCTTCGTCGCGATCACGCCCGAGGAAATCGGCAAGTGGGAAACGGTGTCGGATGAGGATGCCAGGAAGCTCTTCGAAGAGCGCAAGGACCGGCTCAGCACGCCGGAAAAACGTGAGGTATCGCAGATCGTATTCCCGGACGCCGGTGAGGCGCAGGCTGCCCGCGCCCGCATCGCGTCGGGCACCTCGTTCGACGACATTGCCAAGGAGCGCAAGCTCAATCCGGCCGACGTCAATCTCGGTCTGGTCGCAAAGTCGGCGATCCTCGATCCGGCGGTTGGCGATGCCGCCTTCGCGCTGCCCACAGGCGAAGTCAGCCAGCCGGTCCAGGGCCGCTTTGGCATCGCGCTGGTCAAGGTCGGCAAGATCGAGCCCGGCGTGACCCCGACCTATGAGAGCCTCGCCCAGCAGGTGAAGAACGAGATCGCATCCGAGCGCGCCCGCACCAAGGTCGCCGAGCTGCGCGACAAGATGGAAGACGAGCGCGGCGGCGGCTCCAGCGTCATCGATGCGGCACAGAAGCTGAAACTGACCGCCGTCACGATCGACGCGGTCGACCGCTCGGGGCGTCTGCCGAACGGCCAGGTCGCGTCCAACATTCCGCGCGGCCTCGACGTGGTGTCGCAGGCCTTCAACAGCGACGTCGGCGTCGACAACGACCCGATCCAGTTCAACAACGGCTATGTCTGGTACGACGTGCTCGGCATCACGCCGTCGCGCGAGCGCACCCTCGACGAGGTCCGCGACCAGGTCGAGGCCAAATGGCGCGAGGACCAAGTCTCCGCCAAGCTGCGCGCCAAGGCGACCGAGATCGTGCAGAAGCTCGATGGCGGTGCCAAGCTCGCCGACGAGGCCACCGCGGCCGGCGTCAAGGTGGAGACCGCGGCGAACTTCCGCCGCGAGGCAACCCTGCCGAACGTGCCGGCCGGCGTGATCGCAGCCGCCTTCCGCACCGCCAAGGACAGCGACGGACAGACGTCCGTCGCCGGCGGCAGCCAGTGGGTCGTGTTCCGCGTCACCGGCGTGACGGTGCCCCCGGTCGACTTTGCCTCCAACGAGGTCAAGCAGCTCACCGAGGCGCTGCGGCGCTCGTTGAGCGACGAGCAGGTCGCGCAATATGTCTCGAAGATCGAGTCCGACATCGGCGTGACCGTCAACCAGGCAGCCTTCGCACAGGTGACAGGCGCAAATAATTGAGCATGATCCCGGTGCAAGCGCTTTCCGTGTTTGCCGCGCTCCAACAACAGACCTGAGCCAGCGAATGGACGACCTGAAATCGATCATCGGAAAAGTCGCCACCGGCGCCACGCTGACGCGTGAAGAAGCGGCGTCTGCCTTCGACAGCATGATGTCGGGCGATGCCACGCCCTCGCAGATGGGCGGGCTGTTGATGGCGCTGCGGGTGCGCGGCGAGACCGTCGAGGAGATCACCGGCGCCGTGAGCGCGATGCGCGGCAAGATGCTGCCGGTCAAGGCGCCGGCCGAGGCCGTCGACATCGTCGGCACCGGCGGTGACGGCTCCGGCTCGGTCAACGTCTCGACCTGCGCCGCCTTCATCGTGGCCGGCGCCGGCGTGCCCGTTGCCAAGCACGGCAACCGCGCGCTGTCGTCCCGTTCGGGCTCGGCCGACGTGCTGGCCTCGCTCGGCGTCAAGATCGACCTGACGCCCGAACAGGTCGGGCGCTGCGTCAAGGAAGCCGGCATCGGCTTCATGTTCGCGCCGGCGCATCATCCGGCCATGAAGAATGTCGGCCCGACCCGGGTCGAGCTCGCCACCCGCACCATCTTCAACCTGCTCGGACCGCTGTCGAACCCGGCCGGCGTCAAGCGGCAGATGGTCGGCGTGTTCTCGCGGCAATGGGTCCAGCCGCTGGCGCAGGTCTTGAAGAATCTCGGCTCCGACAAGATCTGGGTCGTGCACGGCTCCGATGGCCTCGACGAGATCACTCTCACCGGCCCGACCTTCGTTGCCAGGCTGGAGAACGGCGAGATCACGACATCAGAGGTCACGCCGGAAGATGCCGGCCTCGGCCGCGTCGGCGGCGAGGCGCTGAAGGGCGGCGATGCCGATGCCAACGCGATCGCGCTGTCCAGCGTGCTGAACGGCAAGCCGAGCGCCTATCGCGACGTCGCTTTGCTGAACGCTGCCGCTGCGCTCATCGTTGCCGGGCGCGCCAAGGATCTGAAGGAAGGCGTTGCGATCGGTACCCAGTCGCTCGACAGCGGCGCGGCCGCGGCACGGCTGAAGCATCTGGTCGCGGTTTCCAACGGTTGAGAGTACAGAGATGTCGGACATCCTGACCAAGATCGAGGCTTACAAGCGCGAGGAGATCGCCGCTGCGAAGCGCGCGCGTCCGCTCGCCGACGTCGAGGCGCTGGCGAAATCGGCGCCGGCCCCGCGCGGCTTCGTCCGCGCCCTCAAGGACAAGCATGCAAGCGGCGAGTATGCCCTGATCGCGGAAGTGAAGAAGGCCTCGCCCTCGAAGGGGCTGATCCGCGCCGACTTCGATCCGCCCGTTCTCGCGAAAGCCTATGAGGCCGGCGGCGCGGCGTGCCTGTCGGTGCTGACCGATGCGCCCTCGTTCCAGGGCCATCTCGACTTCATGGTGGCGGCCCGTGCGGCGACCAATCTGCCGGTGCTGCGCAAGGACTTCATGTTCGACACCTATCAGGTGGCGGAGGCGCGCGCCCATGGCGCCGATTGCATCCTGATCATCATGGCCGCGCTCGACGATGGCGCGGCCGGTGAGATCGAGGATGCCGCGCTCGGCCATGGCATGGATGTGCTGATCGAGATCCACGACCGCGCCGAGCTCGATCGCGCCCTGAAGCTGCGATCGCCGATGATCGGCGTCAACAACCGCAATCTCCGTACCTTCGAGACCACGCTCGCGACCAGCGAGGCGCTGGCGCCGCTGATCCCGCGCGACCGCCTGATGGTCGGCGAGAGCGGCATCTTCACACCTGACGACCTCGCCCGCCTCGAACGCGTCGGGATGTCGACATTCCTGGTCGGCGAGAGCCTGATGCGCCAGCAGGACGTCACCGCGGCGACCCGCGCATTGCTGACGCGGCCGACCGCATCGCGCGCCACCGGCACGCGCTGACGCGATGGCGCGGACAACCAAGGCCAAGAGCAAGGTCGAGCCGTCGGGCACGGCCCTCACTCATATCGACGCCAAGGGTGACGCGCGCATGGTCGACGTCTCGGCCAAGCCGGCGACCGAGCGGACCGCGGTTGCCGAAGGCCGCGTCCTGATGAGCAAGGCAACGCTCGCGCTGATCGAATCCGGCGAGGCCAAGAAGGGCGATGTGCTGGCGACCGCGCGGATCGCCGGCATCATGGCGGCGAAGCGGACCTCGGAATTGATCCCGCTCTGCCACCCGCTGGCGCTGAGCAAGGTCACGATCGATATCGCAACCGACGCCAAGCTGCCCGGCTGCATCGTCCGCGCCAGCGTCAAGGTGACGGGGCCGACCGGCGTCGAGATGGAGGCGCTGACCGCGGTTTCGGTCGCTTGCCTGACGATCTACGACATGATCAAGGCGGTCGAGCGCGGCGTGCGCATCGAAGGCATTCATCTGATCGAGAAGATCGGCGGCAAGTCCGGGCACTATCGCGCGGGCGCGTGATCGCCGATGCGCTGGATTATTTCAGCGAGCCGCTGACCGTGCTGTAGGTGCCCGAGAGCTTGGTGCCGACGCCTTTCACCGCAGCGATGATTGCGATGGCAACGCCGGTTGCGATCAGCCCGTACTCGATCGCGGTGGCTCCGGTCTCGTCGGCACAAAAATTCTGCACAAGCTTTTTCATAATGACACTTTCACGCACTGAACGGCGTCCGACGGCACGCAAGTAACGTGCCGACGACGACGTTGTGCCGCGTCATGGACTTAGATCGTAAACGGATTATTGAACCGGCCTCGCACGCGGCAATCGATTCCGCGCATCGCGCTTTCGTCGGCAGAATGTGCAGTTCAGCTCTCGGAACTTGTTGTCCCGATATCAATCAGCCCCGACGCGGCGTACCGGGCGCGCAAGCTTCGTCGACGGCAATTTCCTCATTTCATTCGTTCGAATGGAAATACGTAGCGAAGGGGGCAGCGCCCACCCCATTCAGGCAACCATTCGTTAACCAATCTCGCTAACCGGCGCTCCATCTCGTTTGGATACGACTTTCGCGGGCCGGAGGTGTACGAAACCTACTTCCGGGTGAAACGCCTGGAAGCGATAGCGTCAGATGAATCCAAACGGCAACGCCTCGTTCAACATCAACTCGGTGATCGGCAGCGGTCCGATCCGCTGGCTGATCCTTGGCGGCGCCGTGCTGATGGCCGCGATCGCAATCGGCGCCACCCTGATGGCCGAGAATTTCCGCGAGCGCGCCCTGCACAACAGCGAGCGCGAGCTCGAGAACACCGTGCTGCTGTTGGCACGGCATTTCGACCAGCAGCTCGACGACCTTGAGGTTGTCCAGCGCGACCTGATCGCGTTCATGCGCGACAACGGGCTCGCGACGCCGGAGAATTACAAACGCCGGATGTCGGCGGCCGACATACATGCGATGCTCAAGTCCAAGATGGACGCGTTGTCCAATGTCGGCAGCCTCAATGTGTTCGACGCCGACGGGGTGCTGATCAACAGCTCGGGCGCCTGGCCGCTGCCGCAGGCCAGCATCGCCGATCGCAGCTACTTCCAGATATTCAAGTCAAGCCCCTACTCGCCCGACATGCTGGTGGCGCCGGTGGTCAGCCGCGTCAGCGGAGCCTGGACCACCGCCATCGTCCGCAAGGTCACCGGTCCGCATGGCGAGTTCCTCGGCGTGGTCGGCCGGGGTATCGAGCCGGCGACCTTCGAGAAATTCTTCTCCACCGTTGCGCTCGGCGAAGGCGCCGCGATCTCGATGCACCATCGCGACGGCACGCTGCTGGCGCGCTATCCCCATGTCGAGGAGATGATCGGGAAGAACTTCCGCACCGGCCCTGCCAGCCAGCAGCAGGTGTTCGAGCAGCCAGCGAGCACCTCGCGGCTGACCAGCCCGGTGGACGGCAAGGACCGTCTGGTGTCGTCGCGCGCGCTCACCAAGTTCCCGATCGTGGTCGTCGCGACAACCACGACGGAAGCGGCACTCGCCAACTGGCGCGAGCAGATCGCCATCCTGATCGCGGTGACCAGCATCTCCGTGCTGGCGATCGCGACCCTGCTGACGCTCGTGGTGCGCAAGCTGCTGCAGCAGCATCGCGCCCAGCAGCAGCGCCTGACGCTGGAGAAGCTCCGGCTCGACACCGCTGTCAACAACATGACCCAGGGTCTGCTGCTGTTCGATGCTGCGCAGCGCCTGGTGATCTGCAACAAGCGCTACATCGAGATGTACGGATTGTCCGCTGACGTCATCCGGCCCGGCTGCAGCTTCCGCGACGTCGTCGTCCATCGCCACCTGACCGGCTCGTTCCAGGGCGACGTCGAACGCTACGTCAACCTGGTGCTGCGCGACGTCGGCGTCCGCAACACCATGGTGATCACGACACCCGACGGGCGCTCGATCCAGATCGTCAACGAGCCGCTCGCCGACGGCGGCTGGCTTGCGACCCACGAGGACGTCACCGAGCGCCGCCGCGCCGAGGAGCGCATCACGCATCTTGCGCATTACGATGCTCTCACCGACCTGCCGAACCGCGCGCTGTTCCACGAGGAGATCAAGCGTGAGCTGCCGCATGTCACAGCAGACAGCCAGCTGGCGGTGCTCTATATCGACATCGACGAATTCAAGGGCGTCAACGACTCGCTCGGCCACATGGTCGGCGATGACCTTCTCAAGTCCGTGGCGAGGACGTTGAGCGGCGTGATCGGCGACGGCGATTTCGTTGCCCGGCTCGGCGGCGACGAATTCGCGATCGTGCAGACCGGCGTGCGGAGCGAGGTCGAGGTCACGGACCTCGTCGCACGCATCTACGAGGTGATCCGCTCCCCCTATCAATGCCTCGGCCACCAGGTCACGACCGACGCCAGCATCGGTATTGCGCTGGCGCCGAAGGACGGCACCGATCTCGACCAGATCATGAAGAATGCCGACCTGGCGATGTATGCGGCGAAGTCGGCCGGCCGGCGTGTCTCGCGCTTCTTCGAGCCGGCGATGGATGCCGACGCCCGCGCCCGCCGCGAGCTCGAGATGGAGCTGCGGCAGACGATCTCCGCCGGCAGCGGGCTCGAAGTGCATTACCAGCCCTGCGTCGACCTGCGCAGCAACGAGATCACCGGCTGCGAGGCGCTGGTGCGCTGGCGCCACCCGGCACGCGGCATGATCTCGCCGGCGGAGTTCGTGCCGATCGCCGAGGAGACCGGCCTGATCAACCAGCTCGGCGAATGGGTGCTGATGACGGCCTGCAAGGAAGCCGTGAACTGGCCCGATCAGATCAAGCTCGCGGTCAACGTCTCGCCGGTGCAGTTCCGAAGCGGCACGCTGGCACTCAAGGTGATCGCCGCCCTGGCGGCATCGGGACTGTCAGCCGGCCGGCTCGAGCTCGAGATCACCGAGGCCGTGCTGATCCGTGACGACGAGACGGCGCTCGCCGCGCTGCACCAGCTCCGCGCCATCGGCATCCGGATCGCGCTCGACGATTTCGGCACCGGCTATTCGTCGCTGAGCTATCTGAAGCGCTTCCCGTTCGACAAGATCAAGATCGACCGCTGCTTCGTCACCGACATCGCCGATCCGCAGGGCTCGGCCGGCATCGTCGAGGCGGTCGTCAACATCGCCGCCGAGCGCAGCATGACCACGACGGCGGAAGGCGTCGAGACCGCGCAGCAGCAGCAATTGCTGCGCGAGCTCGGTTGCTCGGAAATGCAGGGCTACCTGTTCAGCCCGCCGAAGCCGGCCGCCCAGATCCGCGAGCTGCTGGCCGGGCATCGCCAGGGGCCTTCAGCCGGCTCGGGTCAGCCTAGTCGGCGCAGACCTCTGGCGCGTACGGCGTAGTTCGTAATCTTTATCCTGAGCAGACCACAAAGCAGGCGTCTGGAAGGGAGCAAGTTGTCAGTCCAGCCACTCAGCGAGTTAGCCAAAACCTTCAGGATGCAATCGCTCGCACGAGCGGCACTATTCAACGATTCAATCCTGCAACCGGGACCTTCACTCCTTACCAATGATTTCAACGTTCTTTGAAATATTGAGTCCACTCCCGTTGAATACGGAAGCAGACGCTCGCCGGCTGCTTGGCCTGTGGGCCGAAGTGGCGCCCAATTTGTTGCCTGATCGAGCGGGAACGTACGAGCCGCTAAAGCAACCATTCTCCATCACGGACACGGCAAGCCTTATAGCGAGATGGGAATACCAAGTGCTCTTCAAGAGAGTGGCAAAGCCAAAATTGCAGTCGTCTGTGTTCATGCAATATGGGCCGCATAGACAGCATTCAACGTGGAAAATTTCGATTGATGACGGCGGACATCCAAACCTTCTCGAACTATTGAGCCTTGCCGAACGTGCCGCTACCGAATTCTCTGCGGATTTCGGTTTCGTACATAGACCGACCCAAAACGATCTCGATATCGGTTTGGCGTCGAGCTCAATTGCCTATCTGAGTAGAGCTAAGAGCAGGGTAAGTCTGTTTGTCACGACGCATCTCTTGAAGAAATATATTCCGGACATTTATTGGGTGACCTTGTTTGGAAAGCCGTACGTTGATCTCTTTTCAAGAGAGCGGCTGCTGTCGGCTCCGGCTTATCGTGTGCGAGAACTCGATAACGGCTCTGTGTTGGTTCAGCTGACCGAGCATCCTGTCACATCGCGAGAGCTGCCGAAGGACTATGAGGCACGAAAGAAGCTTGTAAAGGAGCACCTCAACCCAAATGCGTTCTTCAGTGTGGAGAAGGGCTTGGATTTCAAGTACAGCGCCCCTGATTTTCGTTGGGATACGATGCATTGAGCTGCCCTGCGGTGACCCGGAAGCGTCAACTTCTGAGTGTGCGTCAATCCGATTATGATCATCAGGTCATCGCGATCACCGTTTCCAGCGAGAGCGCGCAGACCTTCTTTGGCGATGGCGACTACACGCTTTATCGCGACCTGCTCGCCGCCCATTGCGCAGCGGCCGGCGTCGAGGTGTGGGCCTGGTGCCTGATGCCGAACCACGTTCACCTCATCCTAGTGCCGTCCGATCCCGACGGGCTGCGCCGCGCGCTGGCGCGCGTGCATCGCAGTTATGCCGGAGCAATCCAGGCGCGGCGCAAACGCACCGGTCATTTCTGGCAGGGCCGGTTCGGCGCCGCCGCCATGGACGAGCCGCATCTCGCGGCGCCGTTGCGCTAGGTGTCGCTCAATCCCATGCGGGCGCGTCTGGTGCAGCGTGCCCAGGACTGGCGCTGGTCGAGCACGCGCGCGCATTTGCGCGGCAAGGACGACGGCGTCACGGCGCTGGCTTGCCGGAAGTCCGGAGCTCGAGGCGGCACCTATACGATTTCGGAATATTAGAAGAATACCCTGAAATTGCCCGACGTGTCAAGTTGCCCAGTCGAGCGCCAGCCACCACCGGCTCCTTTGCATGGGGTTGTTTTCGATATTTTGGCAGCTGCGTAGCCCCGTTGGCTCCATCCGGGCTACGTGTGTGCGGCTTCTAGTTCGGCACCGGCCGCTTCTGCGCGGCCTTGTCCGCGTTCTTGGCGTCGGCGTTGACGGTGACGCCGCGCAGCTGGTTGAACGCCGCGGCCAGCGCCTTGTCGTTCTTCTCATCCGGCGGGACGTAAGACTGCGAACCGGTCTGCTCGGCGCCCTCGGCGGCGAGATGGCCGCGCATCGAGGCCTCGCCCTTCAACTCCGAGCGGGTCTTGAACTCGTCCGGCACGTCCTGCAGCACCTCGATGTCGGGCTTGATGCCGAGCGCCTGGATCGAATGGCCCGACGGCGTGAAATAGCGCGCCGTGGTCAGCGCCAGCGCGCCATTGCCGGCGCCGAGCGGAATGATCGTCTGCACCGAACCCTTGCCGAAGGAGCGGGTCCCGATCAGGGTCGCGCGCTTGTGGTCGTGCAGCGCGCCGGCGACGATCTCGGAAGCCGAAGCCGAGCCGCCGTTGATCAGGACGACCAGCGGCTTGCCCTTGGTCATGTCGCCGCCATGGGCGGTGAAGCGCTGGGTCTCTTCCGGATTGCGGCCGCGGGTCGAGACCACCTCGCCCCGCTGCATCAAGGTCGAGGTCACCGAAACCGCCTGGTCGAGCAGGCCGCCCGGATTGTTGCGGAGGTCGACGACATAGCCCGCGAGCTTGTCCTGCGGGATCTCCTTCTGGATCTCCGCGATCGCCTTGTGCAGGCCTTCGGTGGTCTGCTCGTTGAACGAGGTGATCCGGATATAGCCGATGTCGCCGCCCTCGACGTGATACTTCACCGGGCGGACTCGGATGATCTCGCGGGTGATCGATAGCTCGATCGGCTTGTCGGCGTCCTTGCGGACGATCTTCAGCCGGATCGAGCTGTTGGGCGCGCCCTTCATCTTGTTGACGGCCTGGTCGAGCGTCATGCCCTGGATCTGGTCATCATCGATCGAGGTGATCACGTCGCCCGACATGATGCCGGCGCGCGAGGCCGGCGTGTCGTCGATCGGCGCCACCACCTTGACGAAACCGTCTTCCATCGTGACCTCGATGCCGAGCCCGCCGAACTCGCCATGCGTGGTCTCCTGCATCTCCGCCCAGCCCTTCTCGTTCATGTAGCGGGAGTGCGGATCGAGCGAGGAGATCATGCCGTTGATCGCCCCTTCGACGAGCTTGGAGTCCTCGGGCTTCTCGACGTAGTCGGTCTTGACCTTCTCGAACACCTCTCCGAACAGATTGAGCTGCGAATAGGTGTTGTCGGAATGCGCGGCGGCATTGGCGACGGCGAACAGATGCGCCCCCTGCGGCGAGGCCACGAGCAGGGTGAGACACGCGCCCGCAACCGTTCCGAGGAAGAAGCCAACATGTTTGCGCATTATCCGTGATCCCTTCGCTAACGGCCGGCAACGTTTCGCAATATACGGCCTGCCTCACCCCGACGCGGGGCACCACACAACGGCTTTTTGGTCGGATCAAGGCCGCCTCGTCACCGGACCATTACGGTCCTGTCACGATGCCCTGGTCCGCCCAGATCGGCCCTCTCAAGTCAGCTCCGTGTCAGCCCAAAGTCGGCCTCTGGACCACCTTCCCGCAACCCGGTCTGCCAGGTCGAAGGCTGGGTCCCGAATCCGCGCTTGGCCCGCGTGCCCAACCAATAGCCAAACTGCGGAGGAACATTGCGAAATGGCCCTTCAACCCCGAGTTTCAATGCCGCGTCCATCGGCCAGTTGGGGTTATTGAGGATTTCCCGCCCGACCGCGATCAAATCTGCTTGTTTATCGTGCAGGATCTGCTCGGCCTGGTCGCCGTGAATAATCAACCCGACCGCCATGGTCATGATATCGGCATGGCTGCGGACATATTCCGCAAGCGGCACCTGATAGTTGTATTTGATCTCCTGGCCCAGAATCGGTGCCATCTCGCTGATTCCGCCCGACGAGCAGTCGATCACATCGACGCCCTTCGCCTTCAGGATCTTGGCCAGCCGGGCGCTCTGCTCCGGGCCCCAGCCGGCATTGTCCTCGACCGACAGCCGCACGAACAGCGGCTTGTGATCCGGCCAATGGGCGCGCACGGCCTCCGTCACCTCGATCAGGAAGCGCATCCGGTTCGATTCCGACCCGCCATAGTCGTCATTGCGCTGGTTCGAACGCCCCGAGAGAAACTCGTGCACGAGATAGCCGTGGGCGCCGTGCAGTTCGAGCACCTCGAACCCGGCTTGATGCGCGCGACGCGCCGCCTGCCCCCAGGCCGCGACCAGGTCCTTCACCTCATGCGTCTCGAGCGCGCGCGGCACCGGCCAGCGCTCGCTATGGGCGATCGCGCTCGGCGCCACCGGCGTCCAAGCATCCCAATCCTCGATCTCGGCGCTGCGTTCAAGCGGACGGTCGCCCTCCCAGGGGCGACTCGCGCGCGCCTTGCGGCCGGAATGGCCGAGCTGGATGCCGGCGACCGCGTTCTGCTGCTTGATGAAGCCCGCGATGCGGCCGAGCGGCGCGACGAACTTGTCGTCCCAGATTCCGAGATCGCCGATCGTGCCGCAGCCGCGGCGCTCCACCTTGGTCGATTCGACGATCACCAGACCGGCGCCGCCGGCGGCGAACTTGCCGGCGTTCATCAGATGCCAGTCGGTCGGAAAGCCCTTCTCGGCGGAATACTGGTGCATCGGCGGCACCACGATGCGGTTCTTCAGCGTGACGCCGCGGACGGTCATCGGCGAAAACAGCAGCTTGTCGGACATCGTTTCCTCATCTGACGTCGTTGCCCGGTGCACACGGCATCGATATTTGGCCGATCTTGTCTTTGGCGCCGACGATATACGCACCGCGCGATGGCCGATAGAGGCACGGCCAGGCACGCGGAAGTAGCAATCTCCAGACCGCTTCGCTACGCTGGGGAACCTGCCTCTCCGCTATCATCATCATGGCCACCTACCGCGCAAGTCCCGGCTTCTTCGAAACCCCTCATGCGGCGGTCTATACGCTGATGACGGTGACCGTTCTGGCGTCGGGGTTTTGCTTCATCCAGGCCGGCAGCGCATCGGCACCGGCGCAGTTGCTGTTCCGCTATGGCGGAATGTACACGGCCGCGCTGGCACGGCACGAATATTGGCGGCTGTTCGCCTACGGCTTCCTGCACGTCAACTTCATTCATCTCGCCACCAACATGCTGTGTCTCGTGCTGTGGGGCGGGCATCTCGAGCGGCGGGTCGGGCCCACCTACTTCGTCATCATTTATCTCTGCGCGATGGTGTCCGGCGCCATCGTCGGCAATGCGACCCACGCCACGCCCTATCTGACGGTCGGCGCCTCCGGCGCCACCTCGGGCATTCTGGGCGCATTGCTCTGCCTGTGGATCCTCGGCAAGCTCGATGTCCGCTTCGACTTCTTCGCCATCAACATCGGGCTGAATATCGCGCTCGCGATCAGCAATTCGCGGATCGACTGGGGTGTGCATCTCGGCGGCTTCGCGGCGGGCCTGATCGGCTGCGCGCTGCTCGACCTCGTCGAGAAGCTCAACGTCCATCTGCTTCGCTGCCGGTTTCCGGAGCCTGTGAAGATCAATCTCGCGCTGCTCGCCGGCGTGGCCGCGCTCGGGTTGTGGGCTGCCCGGGTGCAGACCCCGGCGGCAGACTTGCCGGGATGGATCGTGGTCGCAGGCTTTGCCGTGGCATGTTGCGCCGTGATCAAGCTGGTCGACCTCGCGCTGTCGATCAAGAAGGGCCTCGCCGCCGTCATCATCGCGCTCGCCTGTGCCAACGCGGCCTGCGTGGCACTCGGCGGCTGGGTGCTGGCAACGACGTCGGCATGTGGTGCACGCACATCAGGCGGGCCCGGGCCGCTCGAGAACCTGCTCAATGCATTCTGCGCCAATCCCCTGCTCGTGACCGCGCTGGTCGCGGTCGGCGCCGTCACGCTGACGCTCTTGCTCTGTTCAAGGGAAATCCATCGCGGGATCGAGGGCGTCGGATTCGTCGGCAGCTCGCTGCGCGCCGAGCGCAATCGCCGTCACGGGTTGTGAACCGCGCGCGGCCACGCCCGCCGAACAGGCCGTCAACCGACGTGGCGGCGGCCTAAAAAGAGCTGTTGAGCTGTTCTGATCCTATCGAGCGGGCTTGCGGATCGCCGAGACGTCCGTCGGGCAATTTGCTCCGCAATCGATCGATTTCTTGCGGTCGGCAACGCGCCACACCAGCAGCGCGACCAGGACAATGACGGAGACGGTGAGCTTGGCCAATGCGTCGTGGTTCAACTTCAGCTCCGCACAAAAATCGGCATCAACGGGAGAAATCCGATGCAAACACAACGTGGCCCAGCATCCTTGGAGGCCGGTGCCGGGGCCGACTACCCGACTCGCATTCGATACGAGTTGGTTGACGTCATCATGATACGGTCTTGGCGCGGCCTGCAACCTTCCCGGTCCGCATGGCAGCACGGCATCGCCGGCCGCAACGCGTTGGAACATCCGCACCTGTGTGCCGTTCAGTGGCTGTGCTCTGATCATTGCCCCAGAGGCACACAACACCTCCTGCGGCCCCAGCCGTCACGCTGGGGCCGTAAAACGTCGAAGTTCCACGTACAGCGGAATTGATTGACGGAGCTCGCTTAGCCCATATGGGCTACGTCCTCATGGCGGCCGTCATATCCGCGCGAGCTTGGCAGCGCCCGCGGCGATCGCTTCGTTGAAGCTCGTGTCCCAGAATTTGCCAACCTCCGTGCGCGCGTCGAGCACGCCGAGCTTGAGGAAGGTGTCGGCGACCTTCTGGTGGGTTTCCGGCACGTCGGGCATCACGCCGGCGAGCGAGAAGTCGTCGCTGCGACGGGCGAACTGGTCGAGAACGTCCTGCAACGGCAGATGGGTTTCCGCCACCTGCGCGGCCGCATAGATGGGAAAGTTCTTGTTGGCGAACGCATAGGCGCGCTGGATCCGCAGCAGCAGATCGCTCACCCCCGCGTGGCGCTGCGGATCGTCGACCGCCTTCGGATTGGCGTAGATCGGGAAGTTGCCCGAGAGATAGCCGACGCCGGTCTTGAGCAGGCGCGCACCCTGCTTGGCGATGGCGAGCTGTCCGTTGTAGCCGTAGATCGCCCAGGCATCGAGCTTGCCGGAGGCGAACGCCGAGTAACCGTCCGACGGCGTCAGATTGATGGCCTCGATATCGCCGAACCCAAGCCCGGCCTCCTCGAGCTGCTTGGCCAGGAAATAATGAGCAGTCGTCGCGCGCACATAGCCGACGCGCTTTCCCTTGAGATCGGCAATCGAATGGATCGGCGCGTCCTTCGCCGCCACCGTGACCTGGATGTTGAGATCCTCATGGGTAACGGCAATGAAGCGCACCTTGGCGTTCTGGCGCGCGGCGAACATCGCCGGAATCTCACTGCCCGATCCGATGTCGAGCGCATCGCCGTTCAATGCCTCGATGTGGAGCACACCGTTGTTGAGCTCCTTCCATTCGATCCGGTAGGGCGTCTTGTCCTCGCCCGCCGCCTCCAGCAGCGGACGCCAGCCGCCCTTATAGTACGCCACCCGCAACGTGACGCCACCGAGATCGGCACCCCCGCCCGCTCCGGTTTCCGCGCGCGCACCACCCGCAATCAGGCTGCCCGCGAGCACACCTAGCGCAGAACGTCGAGAAAGAAGGGATGGCGCGGTCACCGGCGGCTCCTGATCGGCAGTCACAACTGCCGCAAGCTTAGGTGAAAAGCCGGCTATGTATATGAGACGCTATTTCGTTTTTCGCCGCGCGCGAGAAAAGCCGTTCCAAGGATCGACGGCTTGGCGCGGTGAACCGTTTTTCGGTCAGCCTATCGTCCGCTACTTCGCAACCTCGTACACATCAGGATCGAAGCTCGAGCTCGGATTCTTGAACGCGTTGCGCAGCGCGGGCGAGATCGGGACGTTGTAGTTGATGCCTTTCGGCGGGGTCGGCTGCTCCAGCCACTTCTTGTACATGACCTCGATCTCCGGGCTCCGATAGAGTTCCGCCGTCGCGCGGTCGGCGAGCGCCTTGAACAGCGCGTCCTCCCGACGCAGCATGATGCCGAACGGCTCGGCCTTCGAGAAAGCCTCCTCGCTGATCATGTAGAGCGAAGGTTCTTTCGACCGCGCAATCGCGACCGCAAGCTGGACGTCGTCGAGTGCGTAGGCCTGGGCGCGATCGGTCTCCAGCATCAGGAATGCCTCGGCCTGGTCCTTGGCCGGCAGCACATTGGCACCAAGCTTGTGATCGGCATTGACCTTGATGAGCTGCGCGAGGTTCACCGATCCCGCCACCGCGGTGACCGACTTGCCCTTGAGGTCGTCGATCGAGTTAATGTTGGAGGATTTCTTGGCGGCAAAGCGCGTCGCGCTCAGGAAGTGCGTGTTCGTGAAGGTCACCTGCTTCTGGCGGTCCGCGCTGTTGGTGGTCGCCGAGCAGTGCAGATCGATCGTGCCGTTGACCATCAGCGGAATCCGGTTCGACGAGGTCACCGGGACGTAGTCGACCGCGATGTCGGGCATGACCAGCTTCTTTTTCACCGCATCGACGATCTTGAGGCAGATATCGAGCGCAAAGCCGATCGGCCGCGCATTGTCGTCGAGATAACTGAAGGGAACGGAGGCCTCCTGAAAGCCGAGCGTGACCTTCTTCGTCTCCTTGATCTTCAGCAGCGTGCCCGACAGCTCCTGCGCTGCCACGGGGCTCGCGGCGAGCGTGAGAGCGAAAAGGACGGCGGGCAAACGCATCGGCGGCTCCTGTGCGGGGATCAGAGCGCGGTGATAGCGCATAGATCAGCATGGAGCCAGATGACGGCGTGTCTAACAGCTATCGCACTTTGCGATGGTCGCCCGCGCCGCGCGCCAGGCCGTCGGCGTGGGCTCAGACCTACCGCTGCGCCCCGCCCTCGAGCAGGCGGTCGCCGACCAGGCGAACCGCGCCGCGGGTCCAGGAATAATCGGCGCCCATCCGCAGGCCGCTGTCGCCGCGCGAAACGACCGCGCCACTGCGGGCATCGCGCAGCTGGAAGCCGACCGTGTATTCGGTCCGGCTGACCCGCCTGATCACGCCGATCAGCGATTGATCCGCGCCGAGCTGTCGCGCAATCGTAGCTTCGCAGCCGCCGCAGTCGCGCAGCGTACGCGCCTTGACGGGCTCGGCGGTCGCGCCGCCGGTATCGACCAGGCGGTAACGGCCCGACTGCGCAAGCTGGTCGCGCACGCCCCGGGTCACGTCGGCGAGTTTGGCGGCATCGGCACCGGCAAGGCCGGCCGCAGGCGCCGCGGTGGTGTCCTCGAGCTCGAACTCGAACACCGCAAGCCCGATCAGCGCCGCCGCCGCGGTCTGCGCCGGTGGCAGCGCGGCCGCCAGCGCAGCGCGCACCTCGCGCGACACGAACATCGCCGCATGGTCCCATGCCTCATCAGTGTCGCCACGAAACGTGTAGAGCTTCTCGTACAGCACCTTGCTCGCGCCGACATCAATGACCGCGACCTTGGCCCACTGGATCAGCGTGCTCATCTTCTGCACGCCGCCGATCACCTTGATCCGCGCCTCACCCGCGGGCGCCGTGGGCGCTACCAGGCGATATTGCGGCTCCGCGGCGACATCGGCGCGCAACTTTTGCATCAGCGCATCCAGCCGCGTCTGGTGCGCGGCGGTCTGGTCGATCACCTCGCCCGAGGTGTCGAGATAGCTGAAATCCTCGATGCTGACGCTGAGCGGAGCAGCCACCGCGGCGCCAGTTTCGGCGCGCAGGGGAGCAATTCCGGCCAGCAGGCCGATCAGGGCAACAGAGAGCAAGACGAGACGGGACTGGCGCATGATTTGGGCCTTTCAGCTGCTGGAGCGAGCGGGTCGATCGCAACCTAGGCCGGCGGGCCTCCGCGCCGCAGCGGCGCGCCTCCCGGCCGGTGCCGGGAAAATTTCACGACAATGATCTTCGGCCAAAGAACGCCCATGGCGGCGCTTCTCGGCGCTTCCGTTCTGCCGTTTAATGTGCGGGACGGCCCTGCCCGCGACCGGGCGCCGGAGGCCGTCTGCGACCCCTTGAGGATACGCCGATGTGGATTTGGTCCGGAAGCGATCTCAAGCTGCGGCTGACGCTGCGTGTGGCCGCGGTCTCGACGCTCTGCTTTGCCTGCATCTCCGGCTACTTCCTGATCGATTCCGACCGCACCGCGCGCGCCAGGATCGCTGCCGTTGCCGATGTCGCCGCCAAGACGCTGGAGCTGCAACAGAGCAAGATCCAGTGGCTGAACAATCCGCGCTCCAAATTCCCCGATCTCGACAGCGTTGCGGCCTCGGTCATGGCGCCGGGGCTGTGCCTCGCATTTCGCAGCAGGGGCGGTGAGATCAGCCAGCGCTTCTGCGGCGGCGCGCAGACCGACCAGGCGCCGCCGCCGCTGGCCTTCGCGGCGCTCTATCGCCACCTGTTCGATCCCGGCCGCGAGGCCGTGCACCCGGTGGTTTCGCGCGACCAGGTAATCGGCGAGGCCGTGGCCTGGGTGGATCCGGCCGTTCCGACCGCCGAGGCCTGGCACGACGCCGGACGGCTGATGGCGGTGTTCATGATCGCGTTGCCGCTGCTCTGCGGCCTCATCTATGCGGCGCTCTCGCGGGCGCTGCGTCCGACGCTTTTGATCCGCGACGGACTCGAGCGGATCGCAGCAGGCGACCTCGCCGCACGGCTGCCGCCGTTCGATCTCGCCGAATTGTCGGCGATCGGCGACGTCTTCAACCACCTCGCCGAGCGCCTCGCTACCGCGCTCGCTGACCGCAACGCGCTGACCCAGAAACTGATCCTGGTGCAGGACGAGGAGCGAAGGCATCTCGCGCGCGAGCTGCATGACGAGTTCGGCCAATCGCTCGCCGCCATCCGCGCACTCGCCGCCTCGGCGCGCCAGACCGCGGCGCAGGAGTGCCCACCCCTGCTCGCCGAATGCGACGGCATCGCGCGGACCGCGACCGACATGATGGAGACCTTGCGCGGCGCCCTGTTCAGGTTGCGCCCGCCCGATGTCGACGAACTCGGACTTGCTGCCAGCCTGGAGGGCCTGATCGCCGGCTGGAACGGCCGCAGCCGCGGAGCGCCGCGGTTCGAGATCACCATCGCGGGATCGTTCGAGCGCCTGCCCTCCTCGGTCGGCGCCAATCTCTACCGCATCGTGCAGGAGGCGCTCACCAACGCGGCCAAGCACGCCGGCGCCACGCGCGTGACGCTGCGGCTACAGATGCGCGAGGCGGCCTCCGGCGGCAACGTCGGCGAAATCGCGCTTGCGATCGACGATGACGGCCGGCCCAGCGAACCTCCGATCAAGTCCGGCATGGGCCTGCTCGGCATGCGCGAACGGGTCGCGGCGCTGGGCGGGCGATTGAGCTTCACGGCCGGGCAGCCCAGCGGCTCTTCGCTCCGCGTCATCGTTCCCCTCGCTGCCGGCCTGGATGCCGCGCCCGTGGAGTGCGCGGCATGAGCAGTACGGCGCGCACCATCATGCTGGTCGACGACCACGCCGTCGTTCGCGAGGGCTACCGGGCGATGCTGCAAAAGCAGCCGGGCCTCTCCGTCGTCGCCGGAGCCTCCGGCGGCGCCGAGGCCTACCGCCTCTACAAGGAGACCGGACCCGACCTCGTCATCATGGACCTGTCGATGCCCGGCATCGGCGGCATCGAGGCCATCCGCCGCCTTCGCCAGTGGGACAAGCGCGCAAAGATCCTGGTGTTCACGATGCACCAGAACGCGGCCTTTGCCGTGCAGGCGATTCGCGCAGGCGCGAGCGGCTATGTCACCAAGACCAGCCCGCCGGAGACGCTGGTCGACGCCGTGATGGATGCGCTGTCGGGCAAGATCGCGATCAGTCCGGATATCGACCACGAGCTCGCGCTCAGCCACCTCGCGGGCGAGACCGCCGCCGCCGACCTGCTCACCGCGCGGGAATTCGAGGTGCTGCGCATGCTGCTCGCGGAAAAGACCACCGACGAAATCGCCGAGGCGCTGCACTTAAGCCCCAAGACGGTCGCGAACCTGCATTCCCTGATCAAGGACAAGCTCGGTGTCGGCACGGATATCGAGCTGGTCCGCCTCGCGCTGCGGCAGGGCATCCTGACGCAGATCGATCTGGGCGAGCAGTGAGCCCGAGGCGGCGCGAGCTAGCTACTGCGTGTGCTCGTGACACGAGCCGCGGCGGCTTTCGCGAACCGGGGAGCGAGCCGCAGAAAGTGACGCGATGTTTCGCGTCCTTGTTTCCATCAAGACCGCCTGACGTCGAGAATGTCCAAGACGGGACAATCTGGCACCCTGCTTCCGGAACATTGTGTGATTGTCTTGGCGAGCAGTCTTTCGAGCTTTCTCAGGTCGGCGATCTTGGTACGGATATCATCCAGATGGTGCGACGCGATCTTGCGCACGTCCTCGCATGACGCCTTTCCCGGTCCTCCCAGGGCGAGCAAGGCGCGGATGTCTTCGAGACCGAACCCAAGCTCCCGGCCGCGCCGAATAAAGGCGAGCACACGGGTCTCCGTCGGTCCATAGATACGACGGCCACCTTCGGTACGTGGCGGCGGTTGCAACATCTTGATCTTCTCGTAGTAGCGAATGGTCTCGATATTGACGCCGGTCAGCCGCGACAATTCGCCGATCGGAATTCCGTCCAATCTTCCCGCTCGCGAAGCCGTGACTGGGGGGATGTTCAAAGCTCCTTGCTTCTGTAGTCACTACAGGATGCATGGTGTAGTCCATGAAAATCAATCAGACCGATCACATTGCCGCCAGCCGGCGACGACAAGGCCTCATGGCGGCTGGTGGGCTGCTGGGCGCGCTTGCGGCGTCGTCATGCTGCATCCTGCCGCTCGCTATGTTTGGGCTCGGGGTGAGCGGAGCGTGGATCGGAAATTTCACGCGGCTTGCTCCCTATCAACCCTATTTCATAGCGGCAACGCTCGCGTTCCTGGCGTACGGCTATTGGTTGGTTGGAAGGCGCGCTTGCTCGGATGGCGATGCCTGCGGGTACCCTCTACCGAGCCGCATCGTCAAAGCCAGTCTCATCGTCGCAACTTTCCTTGTTGTTGCCGCGCTCGGCCTCGACTTCGCCTCGTCCTTCTTTCTCAACTCGTGATCGGAAATATCCATGAACAAGGTTCTCGTCGCCTTCGCTGTCACCATCGCCGCCGCGACAGCAGCGACGGCCGCGGAAAAAACGATAACGTTGGCCGTGGAGAACATGTACTGCGCGGCATGCCCATCCATCGTCAAAGGAAGCCTGGAAGCGATTCCCGGTGTTGCCAAGGTTGCAGTGTCCTACAAGGACAAGACGGCAACCATTGTCTATGACGATGCCAAAGCCGACGTAAGTCAACTGACCTCGGCGACCACCAAGGCCGGGTACCCGTCCGCACCCAAGGGCTAATTGCAATGCTCCTTCAATCGACGATCACCTGCCCGCACTACTCGGTCGCGAGAATGGAGATCATGCCCACCGATGCTTGTCAGTTCTTTTATGAATGCAGCGGTTGCGGCACGACGTTAAAGCCAAAGTCGGGCGATTGCTGCGTGTTCTGTTCGTACGGTTCGGTGCCGTGCCCACCCATTCAGGCCGAGCGTTCCGGCGAGAGCGGAGGGACATCCTGCTGTGCGACAAGATAGCGACACTGACGCGAACACGCGTGAAGCCCGACAAGGCACCGTGAGCCTCCGGGAACGCTCCGGTGCTGTTTCCGTTCTCCCGCTGGATGATGCGGTCCGGGCGCTTCGACAGCATGCTCGTCCGAGCCCGGTCAGGGATTGAAACTTGCCGCGCGTTGCTCCGCTCGACCGGGAAATCGGCGGCACAAAGAAAGGCCCCAGCGAGGGGGTACACACGCTGAGGCCAGAGCAACTTAGTCACCCAATCCTAGACCTCGCCCCCGACACTTTCATCTGCTCCTCCGGAGTACCGGAATCATACGGAGCCGAAGGTGTGAACCCTTTTCCGCGCTCGTCCGTATCCGTACAGGTCAGGATTTTGCCATTCCTCCTGGGGCTAGAACCAACGCCGTCCGCCGTATTTCAATGCGGGCGGCGTTGTTCATGTCCGGTTGGGATGCGAGATATCGGTGTGCTCGCATGGCCGACATCCTCGAAACCCGAGGAGGAACCGGAACGGACACGAACCCACGTTAGTTGGATAGAATGATTTCTCGAGACGGAGCGTCCAACGCCGTGACCCGGAAAACCTTGCAGGCACGTTCAGAGCAGGCGCTCGTCGTCATCATTCTCAGCACGGGCGCGCTCATCGCCTATCTCGGCCTGGCGCTTTCGAGGATGTAAGCGGCCTGGTCCGCCAAGCGGCGCTGAACCGGTTCCCTTCCCGCCCCCTCAAGAACTGCCATTCCGGATAATGGCGAGTGGATCGAATCCAACGGTTGGTACCCGCCCACGACCGTTCTTCCGATTCGTGGAGGTCGCAGGAGGGTGAGAATCGGTCACTCACCTTCCAAGACCGGCGGCTCCCATGCGTCGATCGCCGTCTCTGGGTAAATCTGCACCGAGCCAGGCTCGAAGTAGCTCTCGATCGCGTATCCGAGCTTGGTCAAATCCGTACGATACCAACCAACGATTCTACCGCGCCATGATGCCCGCCCCTTCTTTGCGGCATAGTCACCCATTTGAAACTTTGCATCTGGGGGCCACTGATCGACCATCTCGCCTCCGACCGAATTGCCTTAAAGAGAAGACATTATGGCCGACCTACCTACGTCCGCAACGGGTCGATTTTGTCCCGTCGATCTCGGTCCGGTATCTGTCCGGCGCATGATCTCGTTGGTGCCGACCTCGTCCGCGCCCAGCAGCACGATCATTGTCCGCCACGCATGCTTCTGGCGGTGTTGCAGCGTCGACCGATAGGAATCCCAATCAGGATTCTTCCGTCAGGAAGAGATCACCGGGTTCAGCCCGAGCCGTCGATCAGATCTCCCAGCTGCCTTGCGGTGATCAGGATCGGCTCGCTGCTTCACGCGCAGCCACCAACCGCGCGACCGACTTCATTCGCGAGCGTCGCCAGTTCGGCAAGGCCCTCAAGGATTTTCAGGCGATCCAGCATTCTGTCGTCGAGATGACGACCCTCACAAAGGGCATGGAGTTGTTCTTCGAGAACGCCGTGCAGATGCAGGAGAGCGGCGACGACGCGACGCAGGCGATATCCATGACCAAGTATTTCTGCTCGGAGCAGCTGCAACGCGTGGTCGAAATCGCCGTCCGCGTAGTCGGCGGTCGCGCCTATTTCGAATTCGAGCCGGTTTCCCGCTATTACCGCGAGGCGCCATTCTGCCTGTTTGCCGGAGGGACCGTCGAAATCCAGAAGATGCTGATCGCGCGCACCCTCTCGATATAGGAACTATTCGATGACCAGCACGCCTCTTGCAGTCGGCATCCGCCATACGTTGACGATCCCCGTCGACGGCCGGCTTACGGTGCCAGCCGTGGCCGAGGCTTTCACGGGGTTTGCCGACATGCCGCCGGTCTTCGCCACCGCGTTTCTGGTTGGCTTTGTCGAATGGGCGTGCATCGAGGCTCTGAAGCCTTATCTCGATTCCGGACAGAAGACCGTGGGCACCCACGTCGATCTGAGCCACAGTGCCGCGACGCCGGTCGGCATGAACGTCACGGCCGAGGTCGAACTGATTTCGATCGACGGACGAAAATTGCGCTTCAAGGCGATTTGTCGAGATGAGGTCGAGACCGTCTCCGAAGGCTTCCACGAACGCGCCATTATCGACGTCGGCCGATTCCTGGGTCGTCTGGAGAAGAAGGGTGGCCTGACTGCGGCCCGCTGAGGCATCGCGCAGGGAAAGTCGGGTGATACTACCCCCGTGCTTTTCTCCATTGCTCGGGCTCGAACCACATATTCGGTGTCGTCCCTGCGAAAGCAG
>NZ_JACMYO010000049.1 GCF_020889685.1 Bradyrhizobium oropedii | reverse complement strand
CACCAGCCCCCGCAGAACCGCCCTGTGTAGTGCCACCAGCACCACCGCCGCCCGCATACGTGCCGCCCCCGAGAGCAGCCGATACCGTGCAGCCAGCCCCGCCTGCGCCGCCAGTTGAGCCCGTGCCCGAGCCGCCCGCAGCGTTGCAACCGCCGCCGCCGCCGCTTGGGAACGGTGTTGCGGTATTACCGGAACCACCAGCGTTGCCCTGACCTGCCGTTCCAGAGCCGCCCGCGCCACCAGAACCACCTGAGCCGCCGCCACCACCCGAGCCGCCAGCGAGGCCACCCGCACCGCCACCACCGCCACCGCCACCACCGCCCGTTGCGGTGAAGCCAAGTGCAGCCGAGTTGCCTCCGTTGGCCGCCGATGTAGTCGCGTTGCCGCTGACGACGCCTGCACCGCCCGCACCAACCGTGACTGGATAACTTCCGGCAACAAGAAGAGCAGCGCCAGAAAGAAGGCCACCAGCACCGCCGCCAGCGCCGACGAGATTTGCACCACCGCCACCACCACCAGCGACCACAAGATAGTTAGCGGAGCCAGATCCAGCGCAAACCAGCGTGCTCGATCCCGTGAACGTGTGGATGCGATACACGCCAGACGTCGTGACCGTGCCGCCCGAACACGACAGCGGCGCAGAGCCCGCGACGCTCGCCAGCATGACCGGCTGGAACGTGCCAGGCATATTGGCTTGCGCCGTGGACAGCAGAGCGATCCACGGCGCGACGACGAAGGCGAGAACTGCGTTCCTGAACTTCATGAAATCACTGCGCTTGTTTGACGAGAGACGCGACACAAAACGTCGCGCTGCGGCAGGAGTAGGCGAGAACATCAACCGCGCTTGCCGCGGTCGAGAGCGACGGCTGCGCGCCGCCGGCAAACTTGAAGATGCTGTTCCAGACCGTCGTGCGGCTGCCAGTGCCATCCTGAATGAACGTGATTGTGCCGGCTTGGCCGGCCTTCACGTTCGCAACGTTCATCGTGGTGATGTTGCCGGTGAGCGTCACCGCCGTGTTGATGAAGGTCGAAAAGTCGAACGTCGTCGTCGCGCCATACGTCGTCGTGGTTTCCGACGTGTAGATCACGCTGGTCGGGACGAGGGTGTTAGCCGCGGCAGAAAAATACTGCGCCTGCGTCGCGAGCGCGCCCGACGCCATCGCCGAGTATCCGACAAGACCGGTTGCGGTGAAGCCGGTGGTGATGGTGACGCCGGTGGTCGCGACTGTCAGATAATCCGTAGTATTGACGCCGAGGCTAAGGTTTGCGCCGTTCTGCGAGCGCAGATGGACGGCGCCCCCAGCATCAATCGAGCTAAGCATTCGACCATTGCCGCCCGAACCGTTCACCGTCTGGAAGGTGACATTGTCGGCACCCATCGCGATGGTCTGAGCACCACCAAAGAGCTGCGTCCCGGTCACCGCCAATGCATTGGTGCCGATGGTCGCGCCACCCAGTGCGAGCGAAGTGCCGGACGCAACACCGAGCGTGGGCGTGGTCAGCACTGGGGATGTCAGGGTCTTGTTGGTGAGCGTCTGTGTGGCCGCCAGCGTCACGACCGTGTCGCTCGCGCCCGGGAACGTCATCGTCGTTCCATCAGTGCCAGCGAGCGTGAGCGAGTTGTTGACGGTGAGCGTCTTGGAGTCGACGCCGGCCAGCGTCAGCGTGTTGTTGAAGGCAAGGACCTTGCCGCTGGCGCCGGTGAGCTGCGAACCGGAGCCCGATGAATTGAGCGTGAAACTGCCACCCGCCAACGAGAGGGTCGTTCCATTTGCTATCGAGAGCGTACCGGTCGTCGTCGATATGGTCAGGCCGTTGATGCTGGTCGCGGTCGCAGCGCCCAGGATCGGGGTCACGAGGGTGGGCGTGTTGGCGAACACCAGAGAGCCGGACCCGGTCTCATTTGAAATGATGCCGGCAAGCTGCGCAGATGTAGTCGACGCGAACTGCGACAGCGGGCTCGTCGTCACGCCGCAGGTCGAGCAGGCATAGGTGACCACACCAGACGGAAACGAGACCGAGAGCGGCGACGTGGCCGCGAATGAGGCGGATGAGCCACCGCCGATCGGACCGATCGTCACGCCATTGACCTGCGCGTACAGGCCCGAGATCGTCACCCAGATATCGCCATTCGCAGGCGTTGACGGCGTCGAGCCCGGCGTAAGGTTCAGCCCCGCAGTCGTCGAGCTCGGCGCCGCCGTCACCAAGCGGCCCGTCAAGACTCCTCCGGTCGTAAGCAAGGGCGGAGCGCCGAGATAGTCCTGCTTGGCGGCGAACGCTCCATTCCATTGAGCAGGGGTGGGCACCTGGCCGTAGGTCCAACCTGGAGCGCTCTGCGCGAAAGCCGCAAGCGAGGAGACGGCACAGAGAGCCGTCGCCACGGCAAGCCTGAGCATTGCTGATTTCATCAGATCGCGTGCCTTCAGAGCGAGAGATACCAATAGACAACGGCTGATCGCTCGACGTTGTTGTGAGCGCCGTTGCTGCCGAATGAGGAAATCGAGCCTGACGGAGTGATTGTTGAAACCGCGCCCGATGGCACGATTGTTGAGACGGATCCGGCTGGAGTGAACGAGCCAGACGAGTTGACCGTGATGCCTAGCGCCGCCGGCCAGAGGAAGTTGAAGCCGCCGCCGCCAGTGGTGGACGCTGTAAGCGGCCCGACCACGATGTTGGGCTGTGTCGACGACACGTTGACTGTACCGGTCGACCCGGAGAATGTCGGCGTGACGGCATTGCCGCTGAATGTCGGAGTGACAGCGTTGCCGCTGAATGTTGGCGTGGTGACCGGCAATTCGGCACCGGTGAGCTGGTGCTGGTTCTCGCCCAGAATTGAGCCAGGCACCGTTCGCGAGCCGGACACTACAGGGGCGTTAGCCAGCAGGGACGAGGTCGTCCCGGCCATAGAGTCCGCACCTACCAGCGCAGTGCCATTAAGATTGAGCGCTTGAACCGCGTAATTGGCTGCAAAGTCCGCCGCTGCGCTAGCGCCCCGCGACACGACGCTGCCGGAGGAATTGTAGAGTACGCAACTGGAGCAGTTCGACCAAAGGAACGAGAACAGCCAGAACGTGTCGGTGTTCGCGCGATTGGTTGCGTTCGAGGATGCGTTGCCAACGGTCAAGCCGTTCGCGGGCACGGCATTGGGGGGAGGAGAGCTGGCGGACAGGACCGGGATCGGCACGCCAGGCGCATAGGTGCCGGGCAGCACGATCCAGCCGGCCGACGAGCCTGCGGTCGAATCTGGATTGGTGGTGTTGTTGTCGGCCGTCGAGTACCAGAGGCGCCCCTGCAGCACCGTCGACTGAACGATCGCGCCTTTCGGATATCCGCTCACCGCGGCCGAGAAGGCTGCGTCATAAGGCAGGCCGGATACGGCCTGCATCCACACATTCCACTGCGTGATCTGCCGCAGGATGCCGTTCATATCCTGGCCGAACGGTGGGCATCCACCGGCGGCCGCAGGCACGAATGTGAGGGGCGGGAAGCCGTCCGTCAGAGACGCGGCGCAGTTCTGAATGCCGATCTGCGAGGATTGAGGGATGTTGCGGATATAGGGGCCGCCGGCGCCGTTCCCGAAGGGGATGTTGAACTTCGTCGGGATTTGGGATTGCGACATCGCCGCGGCGCCAGCCAGCTGACAAAGCCACAGCAGTGCGACGGCCCAAACGAGCCGAATACCGGTTTTCATCTGGTTTGAATTCCTCAGCTCGCGAAAATCTTGACGGTGACGCCAGCGGCGGTTGGCAGGACGTTGGCCTGCAGGACGATCGCGACCTCGACGGGCGTGAGCCCGAACTGGAACGTGTATGTGACGCTCATGTCCTGATTGTCAGCGACGTAGCAGGCGCCACGACCAGGAAAGAGATTGAGCAGGATCTGGTTCACCGATGGAATTGCGCCATCGGAGATGTTGCCCGCTGCCTTAGCGAGCACCAGCTTTCGGAAGTCAGGATCGGTCAAGAGGTAGTTCTGCGTCAGGCCGCCGCCGCTATAGAAGCCGCCCTGTCCGAATCCGGTCCAGCTCGAGCCGGCCTCCTGGAATCCGAAGAACTGGACGTTGCCTGGGATTGCGATTGCTCGTTGCACGCCGACGATCCGACCCCAGACGTCGAGGCCGTAGCCTTGTGCGGTCATCACGTTCCACATCAGGTCATAGAAATTGTCGAGCGCCTGAGTGAGGTCCATCGCGGCGTTGAACGCCTGTATCCATGACGTGATAGTCGGCGAGTTCGCGTACTGCGCCATGATCGTGACCCAGGGGTCGAACGTCGGGATTGTGCCGATCGGCGAGATGCCGATCTGGAACGTCCCGATGGCGTTCGACCCAGGAGCTGGATTCGGATGTGGATATGAGGGGCCGGTCACGTCGTTGATACCGCGATGTTCGGCGCCGTGGTCTGCGGGACCTGGTTGGCGTGAACCGCAACCGACGTGCCGTTACCGGAGACGACCGAGATCACCGCATTCGTGGTCAAGGCCGCGCCAGCGGACGTCGTCGGGTTGCTGGTGACATAGACGCCGGCGCCTCCTCCCGCGGGTCCGCTCACAATCGTGGTGTTCGCCGGCACGCCGGCGCCGCTGAGCACGTCGCCGGCACCGATCACACCCGTAACCGCCGACACGGTCAGGTTGGTTCCTGCTCCGGTACCGGTGAAGGTCGCGCCGAGGGTCTGCGGATTGTTGATCGTGTAAGAGCCGACGCCGCCGCTTCCGGAGACGATCGACGTGCCGTTGACGATCCTGTTATCGGGGTCGAACAGAATGTTGCCAGGCGATATCGAGCCGCTGGTGACGCTCACGACATTGAGCGTCGTTCCGGTGATATTGCCCACCACGACGGCGACCGGAGCGTTCGTTGAACCGACGCTGATCGACGCGACCTGCGCCCATGATCCGAGCGCTGCGATCGCTGGGATGTAGTTGGCGGCATAGACGGTCGAGGCAATGCGGGCTTTAGGCGGGGCGGGGTTTAGCGTGCTCTGTCCCGCAAGCGCTGTGATCAGCGCATTCTGGACTTGCGTCGCAGCATCGCTCGGCACGAGCGGATTGTTGACGAGGACCACATTCCAGACGAGCTGCAGCGGCGCAGGTATCGTGTAGGTGATCTGGTACGGAATCGGTGTCGCGTACAGGGGATTGTTGTCGTAGACCGTGACGGTCGTGTTGCCCGCCATGGGCGCGCCGCCGCCTTTTTTGGAGAGGATCGCGGTTGCGACAGCGGACTGAGTGCCGCCGGCGACCGAGATATAGATCGAGTTCGCCGGGATCGTGACGCCGAACAGCGTCACCGGGTTCGGGGTATTGTTGCTATAGCCGAAGTAGTCGAGAACCCCGGAAACCTTCGAGACGGCGCCGATGATCGAGCCGGCGGCACCAAAGCTGTTGCCGGCTACGCTGTCCTGCCTCCGGGTCTCGAATGCCGCGCGTCCCTCGACGTTGCTGCCGATCACGCCGGAGACCACCGCGACCGTGTCCCATCCGTTCACGCCTTGATAGATCGTGACCGTCTGCGGGACCGACACCGGGCCCGGGACAGTGCAGGCGAACGGCACGACCACCGAGCCGATCGGCGGAATCTGCGTCGCCTGCGTGCAGGCATACAGGTTGAGGCTCGAATCCTGAACCAGCGCTCCGACCGGAATGGTGATGGGACCACCGGTGCAGTTCAGTTGAAGGATTGTCGGCTCTGCCGGATCTCGCTCCATGAAGTAGATGCGGCCGATCGCATCCTGCATCCGGCCGGTCGCATATGCGGGATCGACCTGCTGTGTGTAATACTGGAAGGTGCCATAGGTGTTCGAGATCACCGCCGCCTGGCTCTGCGCGAGCTGGCCCTGAGGCGTGGTCAGCTGATAATTCAGCGTGTTGCCGAAGGCCGCGTTGATGTCGCCTTGCACGCCGGTGAGCACCGCGGGGCCAGACGGCGCCACGAATCCCGTCGGTCCGAACGTGAAGGACGGGACCAGAGTCTGGGCCATGCCTTAACCTATCCCTTGCGGGCTGATGACTGTGAAATTGGCGGCGGCGATCTGCCCGGTCGCTTTGCTCTTGACCTGAACCTGTCCGGTTGTCTGCCGGCCGACTGTTTGAAGAAACACGCGCGCTGACGCGACGTCAGGCACCAGAACGGCTTGCGCCTGGCACTGCTGCTTGATGAGGCCGGCGTTCGGCGTCTTGCCGAGGATCTGCCGCCAAATGACGCCGAGCGTAGTGTCGTAATAGACCTCGCCGTTCCACGCCTTGATTGCCGACGCGGCATCCTGGGCGAGCGCGTACGGCTCGGCCGCGACCGCGATATTGCCGTTCGCGTCGAGAACGAGGTCCCACTTCGCGGTGTCGAGCAGCAAGGTTGAGCTCATCCCTGCGGCCCTCCCGTAAGCTGGCCCGGCGAACCGCCGCTGCTGGGCGCCGTATAGGTGTGCACGTGCTCCTTGAGCCCGATGCCGGACGCCGTGACGTTGCCTGAAGTGACGAAGTTGCCGCCGTAGACCGATCCGTTCTGCGACAACACGCTGCCGCCGAGCTGCAGGTTGCCGGACGTGGTGAGGTTGCCGACGACGGTCATGTTGCCCGTGAACGTTGCGTTGCCTTGGCCGTCGGTCTGGATCTTGTAGCCGCCGCTATCTTGCACCTGCAGCGAGCCATCGGACTTCAGCCAGAAGAACGCCTTGGGCGCCTTGTTGAGGATCGCGCCTGCGTAGACGCCATCGGCGATCGACCATCGCCGCGACGAGCCGGGCAGGCCTGCAGCGCCGTTGCCGGCCTTGATCTTCGAGATGTCGCGGTCGGCCGCAACTACCCACCCGATATCGCCGACCGCGGGATCGCAGACGATCACCCAAGGGCCGCCTTGGATGCGAGAGCAGATGATCCCGCTGACGGTGCCTTCCTGGACGCCGTTCATGTTGCCATCGACGCGCGACACCAGCGGCTGCACGTCGACGGTCGCGGGACCTGGCGGTGTACCACTTCCGGCGTGCACGGCGATGACTTTGACCGGCAGCATCGTGTCGTATTTGGCGAGAATCCGCTTGACCGCGAATGCGATCGCATTGGCCTCGCTCGCGCTGTCGTTCGGATGCTGCTGGCCGGCGCCGTTGCTGCCAGAGCCCGCAGTGTTGTCGGTCATGACGGCGGTAGCACCGGGTTAGGCGAGTTGGAATTGTAGCAATAGGCCGCCATCTCCCATTTGCCCTTGGGCACCTGGGATTCGAGCGCGAGGTCGAGCTTGTAGACAGTCCAGACGCCGTTCGCCTTCTGCGCGGCCTGTTCGCTGGTCTGAACCTGAACCTTGCCGCCGAACGCGATGTTCGGATTGAAGACGTTCCGCACAAGAATTCCCTGCTGCGTGAACGACGGGTAGAGGATCATTCCACCTTGGGGTGGTGGCGCGATCAGCGGGATGGTCTGCGTGTTGCGCGATCCGAACCGCGGCCAAATGGCGAGCACATTGCCGTTGACGATCTCGGCGTTGATGCCGGCGTCCTCGGCGCACTGGCGCATCTGTTGCTGGGGCGACCCGCGGTAGTATGGGTTCGATATGACCGTGTTGACGCCGTTGTTCTCGAATCCGACGTTCATCTGGCGGGCCAGGCCGGACATGATGTTCGACACCTGCGTGCTGCCGGCGAAGGTGGTCGGCGGAACGTTCTTCGTCGCATCCGCCAGGCCGGACTGGCAGTTCATGATGAACGGCACGTCGGGAGCGGCATTCAGGTCCGCATAAGCATTGACGATCGTTCCAGAGAAGATCGCCGATAGCGCGCCGCCTTGATCGCCAGCCTTCAGCGTGAGCGTGTTGCGCGGGACGAGGTTGAGCACCATCCCGAGCGTGGACAGCTGGTTCATGACAGAGGCGGACAGGCCGTAGATCATGACCTGCGCTGCCGAGTTCGACGGCGCGCCGGAATTCTGCACCCGCGCTGAAACCCGCTTGTCATTGGTCGTCAGAGTATCGCCGCCGGTCTCGGAGAATTGCGCCGGCTGGTTGGTCTGCGGATTGCTGGCGAGCTGGATCGAAACCTCGATCTGCTTCTTCGTGAAGGTCGTCACGCTGCCAGCCCTATCGTCGCCAGGTCAGCCGCCTCGAGATAGATGAGGATGAAACGGGTGTTGAGGCCGGTGTAGACCGGATCGGCACCGAACTGGCCTGCCGGCGCCTGAAGGTCGACGAACACGAAATCGCCCGTAAAGCCTAGATAGGCGGACCGGACGATGCGGTTCCGGTCGAGCGCGATCACGCCCTGGATGATCGGCGAGACGCCCACTAGCACGTCAATATAGAGCCCATAGGCCTGCTGGTAGATGTTCAGAGTCACCGCCTGATTGGCGAGCTGGCACTGAAGCTGCTGGCTCGCCACCGGCTGAGTGGGAACAAGCAGCATCACATCACTCCCGCCGCGGACACCGCGTTCTGTTCCTGCGATGTCATCGTCTGCGGCTGGACATTGCCGCCGCCGACCTGACCGGCTTGGCCGGGCTGCTGCGTGTTCGAGAATGCAGCGGCCTCCGACTCCCGAATCTGCAGGAAAGTGATGTCTGCGATCAGCATGCCCACACCATTCGTGGCGGACTGCTCATAGCTCCATCGCACCGGGTTGTAGCTCTCGTAGAGCTGCTGCGGTGTCTGGATGTCGTAGAGATCGGTGCCGTCGACGGCATCCTGAATTTGCGAGACCAGCTCGGCGAATGATTCCGGGTCACCGCGCGAAGTGCAGCGCAGCTTCAGCTCGGCCGGCAGCTGCACCTTGTCATAGGAGACGAAGCTGCCGGGCTCGACCTTGTAATCCGCGACCGCGTACTCCTGCCCATATCCGAGACGGACAATCGAATCGAAGTCGAAGGCTGAGGTGCCATCCAACAGGATGTCGTAGCTGCTGCCGCCAATTCCAAACAGAAGCGATATCGCGTCCGCGACGAGGAGGGTGATGCCCTCCGCGATGTACGATGCGAGCGCTGGAACGCCCGGGACGTTCGGAACGTTCGGCATCCGTCACTCCGCGCCGGTATTGAATTGGGACACTGTCTCGCCGCGTTCTAGTACGGGCTTAATGTCGCGGCCGATTCCCTCTGCGTCCTTCGCCTGGGTGTGTACGATGACGCTGCCGACCTGAACGGTCTTCGTGCTGCTGTTCGACGTCGACTGGTTGCCTTGAAGGGTTTGCCGATAGGTCGAATAGCGGGCAGGGGTCTGCTGCTGGATGCCACCCGGAAGGCTCGGCCATTCTCCCTTCAGCATCTGCTCGGCGCCCTGGTAGTCGCCGCGCGCGATCGCCTCGGCGGCCTTCGGGTAGAACCGCTCGATATAGCGCTTCGTCGCGTCGGACTGCTCGTCGTAGCTGCCATACCGCGGATCTGGGATGCCGGCATCGGTCGCGCGCTTCGCAGTGCCCTTCAGGAACTGGAAATATCCCTGCGCGCTTGAGGTGTTGTTGCCGACGTTCTGGTGGGAAGTCTCGAGGTAGGACAGGCCGCTCAGGAAATTGGTCCAGTTCGTGCCGCCCTGCGCGATCGATCGCGCGGTGGTCGCGCCGGCAGTCGCGGTCTTCGCGGCGTCGCGCTCGTCTTGGCCCTTCGGGCCGTACAATTTGTCCGCAAGAGCAAGCGTTTCCTTCGGATCTCCAATAGGCCAGTTTCCGGCGATCCATTCCAGAATCGCGCGCGGGCTCCCAAAGCGGGAGACCAGCTTGTCCCGCAGCGCCGAGCTCTGCGCCTTGTCCTCCGCACTTCCGGGCGTGACGTTCCACTTCGCAAACAGCTGGCCAAGCGCCCCCGTAACGGACGTTATCGCCGGCAGCACGAGCACCGCGAGGTTGCGGCCGAACGACGTCATGGACGTGTCCAGCTCGACCGTCACCTCCTGGTACTGCTTCGCCAGCCGGATCGATTCCGGCGTCACGTTGTTGAGCTGGCGCTGAGCCTCGAGGATCCTGCGCAGCTCGTCCCGCCCGTTGATGAGCAGGTTCAGGCTTTCCTGATTGGCGCCTGGCAGCATGCCGAAGAACGCCGAGAACCGAGCGGGGTCCATGTGCTGCGCGGCCGCGGCAAGCTCCTCCATCAGCTCGCCGGCCGTCTTCAGCCGGCCATTGACGTCGAAGAGGCCTATCCCGAGCGGGCGCAGCATCTGCGCCAGCGTGCCCTGACCGGTCAGCATGAACCGGTTCATGTCCTGCGTCATCGCCTGCAGGGTGCCGGTGACTCCTTCACCGGTCCCGCCCGCGGCTCGGGCCGCCCCCTGCCAGGCAGCGATCTCGCGGGCCGACATGTTCATCGTCTGGGCGAGGCGCCCGACATTGGCGTCCATGCCGGTGATGTAGTTCGTGAACTCCATCACGCCGCGGCCGCCGAGAAAGACGCCGAGGGCGCCGATCGCTTCGCGGCGGAACGACGCGAACATGTCGGTTAGGTTCTTGGCGTTCCGTTCGGCGCGGTTGGCGCCCTTCAGCGATTCCTCTTCAAGCTCGCGCAGCTGGCTCAGCAGCTCTTTCTGCTCCTTGGTGAAGTTGCGGCCATCGAGCCCCAGCTCGAGGACAAGCTCATCGATGACAGTTCCGCTCATGACTTGCCCTGTTGGCGCGCTTTCCAGCGGGCGACGGCTCTGGTGTTGTCGGCATCCGTTTGGACGACGTCGAGCAAGTTCTCGAGGTCCTCAGTGCCGTAGACCGTTTGCATCTCGTGGAGGGTTGCCAGACCCGCCGAGATCACCGCGCCTAGCTTGCCGGCAATGCTTCCGTATTCCCTGAGCGTGGGGCCTTCGACATGATCGAGGAGAGAAGCGTCCCGAACATATCGGCCGCGGAAAAACCCGTGTGGACGCGCAGCACCTCCGAGCGCAACCACCAGCGGGTCCGGACTTCCTCGATATCGTCAGGCGACACGATGTCGGTCGTGATGTGACCGCCGGTCGACTTGTCGCGCGCGGCCGGATCGCGAACAAACCGGACGCATTGCAGCAGCTCATCGAGCAGCGGGATCACTTCCTCCGTCGCGACGCTCGCGCTCAGGATGGTCTGAAGGCCGATGACGAAAATGGCCTCCATGCCGCGGCCGAGCAGCGCCTCGACCGGGAACGGCATCGGCTTTGAGCCTCGGGTCAGCGCCAGGACCACGCGGGTTGCCCAGCGGTCGGCAATCTCAGCATCCCACTCGCGGATCTCGAAATGCTTCCCGCTGTCTCGGCCCTTGTCGGAATCCGCCTTGATGACTTCAATTTTACGCATGCTGTGACGCTCCTACGCCGGCGCCGGGGAGACGTCTTCCCAGGTGATGATGTAGCGCCGCGGCGTCAGGACCTTCTTGCCGCCAGGAAGCTTGTATTCGGTCAAGAAGCCCTTCGTCTGGACGAACTTGATGCCGAGGCTCGGCAGCGTGAGGATGCCGTTGGCCTGATAGGTCTGCTGCGAGGCTTTCTGGCTCGAGTTCCAGGTGTCGAAGACGGCATTCGACGGGGAGTTGGCCTGAAGCACGATCGACTGCGGCTGCTCCTTCCAGACGAAGCCGCCGGACAACAGCCCATCGATGCCCATCTGGACCTGCACGTTCGAGATTGCGTCGAGGTCGTAGACGTCGTCGGTGGAGAAGCCTTGCAGCTGCTGCGGGGTCGGAAACAGCGTCGCGATCGACAGCATCAGGATCGCATTGGCAGAGGTGATGTCGGTCATCTTTGCTTCCCGATGTTATTGGAGCGCGACGCTCGCGAGGTTGATGGATTGGACGGCGCCGACGTCGAGGTACCAGAAGGTCGCCGGCGGGGTCGTGCGCCCGATCCTGGCCGTGGGGCTTGCGGTCAGGATCTGCAGGTAGTAGCCGCTCGTCTGCAGGGCAGGCGCGATGATGGCGCCGGCCTGCGCGTTGACCGCGGCGGCCTCGGCGCTGGTCAGCGTACCAGGCCCGAACATGCCGTAGTTGAGCGCGGCATTGATCGGCGTCGCAAGTGCTGCCTCCATCAAGGCCCGACCAGCTGCGTCGTAGGGGACCGACTTCACCGCGTTCAAGAGGTTCAGCAGCGCGCTCTGCGCGAAGCTGTTGAACCAGATCTGGTTGATGTAGCTGTCGAACCACTGGAACGGTCCGGTCACGAAGCCGCGCTGCTCCCAGACGAAGTTCTGGTTCGCGTTCGCGTAGGCTCCATAGAAGTTGTAGCCGTTGCCGCGATCGGTGGCCTGCGGGTTGCCACCGAGGTTTGTCGCAACGGTCGGGTCTGTCACACCGGCGACGAGGCCGGCCTGCGACTTATAGGCAAAGCTGATCCTGCCGTTCGTCTGGCTGAAGTCGATCGACGCCGCGGCACCGCAGATGAAAGCCGCCTGATTGAGGTCGGTCGGCTCGTATTGCAGGAACGTGCCGGAATCGTTGTTGTTGGCGAGGATGTAGCCCAGGCTCGCGGTGGCCGGTACCGACTGCGTCGGCGTGATGTCGGCGTCCCAGCAGACGTAGGCATACCGGTTGTTCTTGCCGTTCTTCCACGCCGCGAAGGCCTGCTTCTGGGTGTTGCCGGCGCCGCCGTCCGGATCGAATGCCGTCATGAAGGTCACCCAGTTGTTGTTCTGGGCGATCAGGGCATTCATGAACGCGGCCGGGACTGCCGCGACGGCGCCCTGCGAGAGGACGGCGCCGTTGGCCTGGGTGAGCCCGAGCGCGGAGGCCGCGGTGCCGGTCGCATAGGCCAGCGTCGAGGCTGCGCCCGTGGTGGGGCTCGAGACCACGAAGGCGCCCGAAATACTGTCGAAGGTGACGCCCGGCAGGTTGGAGGTCAGCGCTTCGCTTGCGAGCGTCTGCGCCTGGCTCACCGTATAGGTGCCGTTCCCGCCGCTGCCGGTCCCGAACGCGGTGATATAGGTTCCAGCCGTCACGCCGGGGCCGTCGACGAACTGGCCGACCGCGAGCGTTCCGGTTGTTACCGCCGTGACCGTGAGCTGGTTAGTGGTGATCGAGCCGGTGAAAGAGCAAGCTGATGCGCTCTCAATGTCGAGCATGTCGGCGATGATGGTCGCAGCATTCGTGAACGAGGTCGCCGCCGCAAGGTTCACGGTGCCGGCCTTGGCGACACCGTTGATCGTAACCGAGAGTGTGCCGTTGATCGCCTGCAGCTGTGCGATCGACAGCGCGGACACGCTGCCGCCGCGCAGGTAGGCGCCGACGGCCGCGGTGTTGTATTGCGCGAACAGGATATTCGCGGGCAGCTTGTTGGAGCCGGTGAAGCCGCCGAAATAGCCGGAGCCGAGGCCTGCACCGCCGCCTGCGATCTGCGCTTCCTTCGAGGTCGGACCGAAGTACGACTGCACGGCCGCGGCGCTGGGGAAGCTCAGGACCTGTCCGAGCGGCGCGCGCGTGTTGCTGGTCAGGACCAGGCCGATGATGTCGACGGCGCTGCCGCCGGCCGCCAGCACGCTCGGCGTGACGCTGACGAGTTGGGATGCGTCGATGGTGCCCATCTATTTCCTCTTGAGGCTGGCGCTTACAGGCCGGTGACTTGTTGCGGAACTGCCACGGTCACGATCGACACCGCGTCCGCGAACTGCTGCGGCACGCGGGTCACCTGATTGACCTGGAAATGGGCGTCCAGCACCCACCGCCATTCGTAGTTGCCCTCAGCGTTCACGAACGGGCGTAGCGCTGGATCATCGGCGAACAGCGGCACGACGGCGTTCTGCGGCGCCGTCAGCGCGGCAAAGAACGACACGCCGTAGATATCGCGCAGAAGCGCCGAGACCGTCTGGGCCAGCTGCGCCGCCGAATTGTCGGCGCTGTGGAAGTCAAGCTGCACTGTGACGTCCGCGTCGATCTCGACGACCTTGCCGCCAGCGGCGAAATTCTGCTGCGCGAGGTTCAAGGCTTGAGACAGCTGATACGTCCCGGCCTGACCGGGCTGGCCCGAGAGCTGCTGCTGAATCGTGATCGACGAATTGATGTTCTGGCCGAAGAGCAGCGCACCGGTCGGGACGATGCCGATCAGCAGCTCGGTCACGGTCAGCACGTTGTTTGCGACGGAACCGACGAACGACGAATCTTGATATCCGTCGAAGTTGGTCGCGATGCGCTCGAAGCGCAGCGGCATCATCACGATGAAGGTCGGCTGCGCCGGCTCAGCGACGCGGTTCGGCTGACCGACGATAATCTGCCCTTGGGGCAGGCCGGTCACATCCATCAGGAATGTGCCGATCGCGGCCGTGATGTCCGACTGCGTCGGCGAGATGGTAGCCGTGACCGTCATCGGCCTACCTGTAGAAGAGGACGCTGACCTTCGCGCCAGCGGTCTGGCTGATGAGCTGGATCTTCGACAGCGTGCCCTGGTAGACGATGGTCTGCCCGACGGCGACCGGCATTCCGACGGTCGAGGTCGGCGCGGTGCCGTCGTCACGGTAACGGATCGCCTGCGTCTCGACCGCAATTGTGGCGCTACGCGCGCCCGAAGGAATGCCGCCGGCGCATGATGCGAGGCCCGCGCCAGCGTCCGGCGTCAGCGCGCAGAAACCGAGCGGGACGAACGTCTGCGCGACCTGGGCGAGCGCGACCGCCGGGAGGGACAGGGCGGCCAACACCGCGAGGATCGTCTTCTTCATGATGCGGCCTGATTTTGCAGGATTGCGGAAACCTTGACCCAATCGGGCCACTGCTCGAGGACGAGCTGCACGATGTAGACGCCGGCCTGCGGAACGCCGGGATGGACCGTGATGCGGTCACCGCCCTTGTTGTTCACCCGCACGATGCCGTTCGACACGCCGTAGAGGTAGATCGCGACGCCGCTCTTCTGAAGGTTCAGCGCATCGAGCTCCTGCACGTCCGGCGTGGACAGCTCCTGCACCTGAGCCATCACCGACACCCCGGCGCCAAAGGACGGCTGCTGGGAGAAGTCGGCGGCCTGCGTGAATCCGGTGCTCGCCTCGAACAGCACCGGATAGTTCGGGTTCACGGCGCCGATCACTGGGGCGACGATGCCGTGAAGGTTCATGGCCGAGCTCGGTCAGTTCATCGCGTTGGTTTCGAAGAATGCCATCGAGGCGTCACCGGCCGCGGTCGTGTTGTTGATGGTGACCGCGATCAGGATCTGGCCGCTCTCGACGGCCACGGTATCGACGCAGGGCGTGACGCCGTTGTGCGTGCCGCCGGACACGGCGCCCCCGGAGATGACGGTCTGGGTGTTGGAGCCCGCAGCGCCGCGCTTGCCGATCGTGCCGGTCACCTGCCAGCCGCCCGCATTGGTGGCCACCGCGCCGGTATCGGCCAGCAGCGTTCCGCCGACGACGGCGCTGCCCACCACGGCGGTCGTGGCATTGAACCAGAGCTTGATGCGCTTGGTGTTGGCGTTGGCGGCGAAGTTGCCAGACGCGATTGCCGACAGCGTGCGATTTGTGCCGGCCAGACCGTCGAAGAAGTTGGCGGGAAGGGCGTAGACCCCGACCACGATATCGGCGCCGGTTGAAGCCGGCGCAATGGCGGCAGCGACACCGGGGATCTGACGATTGATGTTGCCCTCAGCCGCCATGACCGCGGTCGAGGACCCGGCCTGCGTCACCTCGGCGGGCGGATTGCTGCCGCCACCGGCGTAGTAGGCACCCTCGAACGCCCACTGCGCGGCGTTCTTTGCGTTGTTCACGCACGACCAGACGCGCAGTGCGCCGGCCGCGTTGTTGAACCAGAGCGACCCCGCGCTATAGCTCTGCGAGATATCGTCGGTCGGCAGGGGATCGCGGGTAGCGGTCAGGTTGCTGAAGCCGACGAGGACCGGGAGGTTGCCTCCGACCTTGCCGGGGACCTGAACATCAACTTCGCCAAGCGCTACATCGAATGCTCTCAAAATCATCGTTCAGTCTCCTTTGACTTCATGGTCGACCGCGCGGAGCATGTCCCCGGTCTCGATGAGCGGCTTGGCGAAGCCCTTGCGCTCGATGGTGGATGGCGCCAGGGCCGGCGAATTGGTGTCCTTGATGGACTGCTGCAGCTGGCTGGCGATAGCTTCACCGGCGAGGTTGAGCGTCAGCGCCGCATCGTAATTGTGATCCTTCAGTAGGCCGGCGATCGCGTCCGGCCATTCGCCTGACTTCGCAGCGATCATGTTGCGGAAGAACGGGCGAGGCGGGATGCCGGCGGCCGGCGCGCCGAATTCGTTGATGGCGGCGCGCATTGCGATCGGATCGCCATCGGGTCCGGTCGCGCCTTCGAGAAAGCCGACGCGCAGCGTGGCGGGCTTCGACAGGTTCGTGGCGATTTCGGCGAGTGCGATCGCGAGCCGCTCGCCGCCGCGGAGCTTCGCCATCAGGCGCCCGTGGGCTGGTCCGGTTGCCGGGCCTCACCGGTCGGGGCCGCCTGCTGCTCCGGCCCGGCTTCCTTCGGCGATTCCTTGGGCGCTTCAGCCTTCGCCTTTTCGGCCGCGGCCTCTGCTGCCTGCTGTTTCTCAACCCATGCGATGACAGGAGCGAGGTCCTGCCTGATCGCTTCGATGTCGGCCGACAGGATCGCGACATCGCCAAACGTCTTCTGGATTACGGGCAGCGTGGCGGTGATCACGTCCTTGAAGCGCAAAAGGTCTTCGATGTGCTCGGAGGCCTGACCGCGCTGACCCTCGGTCGACCGAATGATCGCCTCGACCTCGCTCTTGAACTTGACCAGGTCGGCGATCTGCCGGGACATGACTTCGATATCCATGGATTGCTCCTGTTTCAGACGCCGAAGCCCGGAGGACCGACGACGCCGCGCCTAAAGCTGGGGACGTAGCGCATGGTTCGGAACGGAGCGGCCGCCGTCCAGTACATCGCGCCGTATTTGGTCTGGATGAACCAGGCCATCTGCTGAGACACGTTGTTCGAGTATGCGGCCTGCACCGAGACCGATCCCTCCGACGCGCTCGAGATGCGACCTACGATCGTCGACGGCTGCGCGCCGGCGACAGGCGGTCCAAAGAGCGCGGCGACGTGCGCCGTGAGCATATTGAGCAGGTTCAGCTGGATGGTCGGATCGCAGACCGGTCCGCCACCGTCGTTGCGGTGGATCGAGGTCGCGATCTGGAAGTAGTTCTGCGCCTGGGTCTGATTTACCGTGGCGCCGAACTCCGGATAGGTCGCGGCCCATTGGGCGTAGTTGAACTGGACAACCACGCCCATGTGCGAATCTCCCTATTAGGCGCCTTGCGTGTCGAAGTCGGCACCGGCTCGGCTCATCGCCTCAGTGATGCCGTTGCTTGCCAACCGCTCGTCAGCGATCACCATGCGCCCTTCCTTGGACTTCATGGTGACGTCGAGCGGTTCGACGCCGGTCTTCTGGCGCTCGTGCTCGCGCGCCCAAGAGATCACACGGCCGCGGTGCTCGTGCCCGTAGATCATGTTGTTCTTGACGAAGTCGGAGTCCTCGTTGTGTTCCATGAACTGCTCGAACACTTCGGCGGGAACGCCCGAGGTGATGGCATAGCCCCCCACGACCTCGACCAACGCCTGGAATTGCGCCGGAACTACCGGACCCTTGATCCGGATGTAGGGCCCGACCGGCCGCCAGACGTCGAATTCCCGCACGCCGCCGCCGAGAACCTGCTCACGCTCGCCGCGCTTTTCATAGCCGCGGATCCTGATCCCGTGCGGCAGTTTGCACGCAACAGTGACGGTACGAGGGGACTTTGCTTCGGCTTCGGCCATACGCTTGAACTCCGGTTTGCTGAAAGGTGCTGGCCGGCCGCCGTCAAGCGGCCGGAATTGTTGTCAGATGCCGACCATCGCCACGAAGGCGATCGGCATCCGGATGATCGCGCCAAACGTGCCCGCCATCCGCTTCTGCTTGTAGGACGAAGCCGCACGGATGATCGGGAAGGCCTTGAGCTTCTCGGTGAACGAGCAGAAGGCCGTCTTCTGGCCCTGGATCTTCTCGGCGATCAGCTGCATGAAGTTGCCAGCCGGAACGCCCTGCGGGTTGGTGGCGGACTGCACGCCGTACTGAACCGCGGTCTGGATCCGCAGGTTCGGGAAGTTCTTCTTGAGCAGGTCCTCGACGTTGACGTTGAACGAGTTGGTGAACGTCAGCGCCACTTCCGAGCCCGGCGACATGGCGAGAACCATCGGGGTCTTCTTGTTGACGAGACCCAGGTTGTTCTGCACCAGCACCTCGTACAAGGCGACGATGTCGTTATAGACCTCGTTCGCGGTCGCGTTCGGCGCGCCGCCGGCGGTGAACCAGCTGGTCCCGCCGGCCGCCTTCGTCGCCGGCGCGAGCGGCGCGCCGAGGTTCGGATCGTTCAGAAGACCGAAGTTCTGCAGGTTGGCCACGCCGTAGAAGTACGACAGGTTGGAGAAGCGGTTGAGGCCGTCCGCTGCCGCGGCATCAAGGCCCGCGATCCAGTTGACGCGGCCGAGGCCGGCGCGCTCGATCTCGAGATCGCCATATTCGACCATGACCTGGAAATTGTAGGCCTGGCGCTGCGGCCAGTTGGTGTTCAGCGACGCGCGGCCGTTTTCGTTGAAGTCGCCGTACGACGACACCTCGACCGTGTGCTCGACGGTCGGGAACATGGCGGTCGTGGTCGTCCAGTTGCCTTTCCGCTCTTCGCCGATCACCTCGGCACCTTCGGTCGGCGCGAAGAGGATGTTGTAGACGTCCGGATCGATGAAGGTGGTCAGCCAGGACGGGATGCCGGTGTTGGGATCGGTCTGCAGCGCCGGCTGGGCGTCCATCGCGAGATAGTTCGCGGCGATCGCGTCGGTCGCGTAGCAACGGACGGTGTCGGGCAGCGAGACGCCACGGGACTCGAAGAAAGCCTTCTCGGCTGCAAAGGCTTGCACCGCCTGCTCAATCGTACCCCTGTACATGCTAATGCTCCTTTGGCCGAGAAAGCTCGGCTCAGTTCGAACGGTTGATTGTGGGGAAGCGCTGCGGCGGATCAGCCGAGCGCGTGATCACTGATCTTGACAAGCTCGCCGGACAGACCGGGGCTCATCGCGTACCACTTCGTTTCGACGTCCAGCGCGGTGTTGAGCGCCGCCGACGCAACGGTCTGGGTGTTGTTGACGATGTAGGTGCCGGCGCCACCGGTGCCGGTGCCGACGTCGGTGATGACGGTGCCCACCGAGGTGGTGCCACCCGAGACCGGCTGGCCGACCGCGAAGGTACCGGCAACCGTGCCGCCGATGGTGAGCAGGCCATAGGAGCCGGTCATCGCCTCGGAAGCGATGTTCTGCTCCGCCACGGTCAGCGCATAGCGGCCGATGCCGCGCAGCGCCTCGCCGGGCAGGAGCGGGGTCACCTGGTTCACGATCGCGGCGCCGGCCGGGACGCTCGCGCCGGCGACGATCGTGCCGTTGTAGAGCGTGCCGCTGGTGACCGCGGTCACGGTCATCAGGTTGCCGGTGATGGACGCGGTGAAGCCGCTGGCGCCGGCCGCGATGGTCGATGCGGTCGAGGTGCCACCGGAATCCGGCGTGCCGGTCGGCCCGAAACGGACCGAGCCATCCTGGAAGTTGGCATAGGCCTTCTGACCGATCTGCGCCTGGTTGTTGCCGGCGTTGCGGACGACGAAATCACCGCCATTCATCAGGGTCAGCGGGAAGCCGGCCTGAACGATCATGCTGGCGTTCTGCAGGTACTGCGTGATGAGGCCCTGCTGCTCGCGGTGCACGAAGCCGGTGACGGGACCGGAGCCGAAGTTGTTGCCGACAGCGGGAGCGCCGACATCGTCTTCGGATGCATCGCTCGCCCACGCGAAGCGGCCGACACGGACGCCATTGGCGCCGCAAACGAACGCGCCGGCGCCGGCGATCACGGAGAAACGCGGATTGGCACTGGCGAAGTCACCTTCGATGCCGATCGCCGGCTGAACGGTGACTGCCGTCTGAAAACCACCACCAGTCATCGGATTGTTTCCTTCAAGTTAAGAGGGGTTGCTGCCGGCGCCGCGGTGGCGCCAGCTTGAGGTTCGGTCAAAGGTGAGGGGATGGTCGGCGCTTAGGCGGCGCTGACCTTGATGTTCGCGGCGTGCGGGAAGCGCTCGGCGAGGCTCTTCTCGACAGCAGCATCAGTCGCCATCGGGCGCTTGGGCAGCGCAGAATCGTACGCGCCTTGGGGATTTCGCTGCGACTTCATCACGGCCTTGAGCGCCGGCAGGCTGTCGATCTTGTCGGCATCGGCAACGCCGAGCACGCCGAGAGCAGCCTGATAGACGCCTTCCGCGCTGTCGAACGCGCCCTTGAGGGTGCCGACGAACGGGCGGACCTCTTCACGAGCGTCCGCAGTCGCCTGAAGGCGGTTGCGCTCGGACTTGACCGCGGCATCGATCGCCTGGTCCATGGCCTTCTTGTCGACCATATCCTTGGTGCGCTTCTCGACTTCCTTCTCGACATCGCCCGCCATTTTCCGGCGCTGCTCCTCTTCCTTGCGCTTCTTCTCCTCCTCGTCGTCATCCTCGTCGGCCGCGCCGTGCGAGCCGGCCTTGAGAATGTCGCAGGCCTTCATGTAGTCGTCCTCGCCGAGCTTGCCCTTGAGGAATTCGTGCAGGTCGCCGTGCTCCTCGGAGTCCATGGTCTCCTCGGGCATATCCTCGACGTCGACCTCATCATCGCCGTCGGCGATCGGCGCCTTCTCCATGGCATCGAGCAGGGTCGCTACGTCCTCGATTGAGGCATCGGCAGCAAGCTTGCCCTTGGCCGCGGTCTTGATGCCGGTGATGATGATCGGTTTCTGCGCGGCATAGTTCTTCATCGTCAGCTTGGCCAGGATCGGGCGAAGGTCGAGCTTCGCATCCTGCGCCAGGCGCGGAACGAGGTGGAGGGCGATGACGCTGCGGAGAGCGGCACCGGTACGGGTCATCTTAACTTTGGCCATCTTGATGGTCTCCATGGTGTCGCCGACCACAACATCGGGTCCGGCTCGGCCTTCTTTCACAAGGGCAACGTGATTGCCGACGATGTCACGCATGACGCCGTCGTATTCTTCGCCGTCCGGCGTTTTGCCGGGCGTCATGTCGGCGCGGTAGCGGTACGCGCTCGACAATTCGATCTTCCGCTCGTCCTCGATGTCGTCGATATCGTCTTTCGACCAACATACCAGCGAGTTGAACAGATACGGATGCTCGAACTCTGCGTCCGTTCCGATCGATCCGATCACTTCCCCCGGGAGGTGATTGCCGGAGACGCGCGCGTCGACCGGTTTGTGGATTCTCATGAATTGGATGTTGTTGAAGGTGCTGGCACCTTTCTCCAACTCATCCGGATGACGCCAGAGCTTATAAAGTCTGTCTGGTTGCAACCCTAGTTTCTCGAACTCCGGAATCTCGGCGCCGGCATATTCGCAAACATTGGCCTTTGAGATTGGGGTCCTGGAGACATGGAGTCTCCCGTCTTCGTCGTAACGCCGTACCGAGGCCGCGCGGTCAAAGGCCATCGTCTCGCGCGCGTCGAACGCGCGATCACGGTGCTCTGGCTCGCGCTCTTCCTCGCGGGTCCATTTCACGAAGCCGTCGCGCAGGCCCTGCCAATCCTCCGGCTTCATGTCGTCGGCCAGCGACAACCGATCCTTCAGCGCGCGGACCACGGAGGGGTGCGTCTTCGAGGGCAGGCCGTCGATCGAGAACCAGGCGGCGCCGGTATGCTCGCCGTCCTCCATCTTCGGCGAGAACTTCTCGTCAACACCGCATGTGAAGGTGTGGAACGCCATCTTGTTCGGCGTCACGACGGCATCGAATGCCTTCATCAGCCGATCAGAGCAATCGAAGCCGGTCTCCTCGAGAACCTCGCGGCGAGCGGCTGCAAGCGGCTCTTCGCCGTCCTCGCTCTTGCCACCGGGCAGGCCCCACCAACCGCCATAGTTCATCTCGTCGGCCGACCGGCGCATCAGCAGGATGTCGCCATCCTTCGCCACGAAGATCACGCCGGCGGCGGTGCCGTTCACGGCATCGGCAGCAGCGAACTCCTCGCCGACCTTCTTCGGGATGCCGAGCGTGGAATGACCGTGCGCCGCCGCTTCCATGGCGCGGTGCTGGCGCTGCGATACGCTCGGCATCGATCTTCCTCTTCAGGGCTTGGCGGCCGTTTCCTTGGCTGCCTTCAAGGTCACTGCAACGGCACCAAACATGCTCGGAGCGTCCTGCCGATAGGCGGCGGCCGTCTTGTCAATGCACGGCCAGTGCAGCGTGACGGCACCGTCCATCGCGATATCGGCGAGGGAGCAGTTCTGGTCGCTGGGCATGGCCGGAACCATCAAGAGCGTCTGCTTGGTGCTCTGGTGCGGCCCGTGGATGCCGAACCAGATCAACAGGCCTACTATCGCGACGTTGACGACTAGGACGGCTGGGCCAATGCCGCGCATCACTTCGATTCCTGATCTGGCTTCGGCGGTTCTACCGCCTTGGCCTCCGCGGCGTCCTTCGCCGCCTTGTCGGTCGCGTCGAGCTGGTGCTGCAGGTTGTTCATCAGCGCCGCCGAAGTCTTGTAGGGCAGCTCCATCAGGCCCTGGCCGATGACGCCGAGCTCGGCCCGGCTGACATCCAGCTTGATCCGGTCGGACGCGGTCTGCGCGAATGCAGCGGTGGAGAGCAAGCAGAGCAGGGCGATGCACGAAACTGTACGCATGAACTGTTCCTATTTCTTGGCTTTGAGGTTGTAGACCGTGACGCAGATGACGACCGCGATCCAGAATAGGGGCCATAGACCACCGTCGAGACTGCAACTCATGAGAATCCCTTGATCACCGGCCGCCAGAAGCAGCGGCAATTCGGCTCTACGCCCGGCATGATCCAGCGGCCGACCGCTGAATCGTACATGCCTTTCTTCAGGTCGAAGCGCTTGCCGTTCATCGCGACGTGCGTCGGCCGTGGATGCTTGCCGGCGCCCGAATGCACCCAATCGCCTTCCGTGATGCCGAGGCTCTGCTGCCTGGCATTCGTCATGGCGGTGGTCGCCTTGTTGTTCTGGTCCCGCGCGATCGTCTCGGCGCGGCGGCGCGTCACGCCGAACTGCTCCTGCAGGTCCTTCGTCACCTGACCGAGATCGCGACCGGTCTGCACCGACCGCATCACGATACCCTGCACCTGCGTGAAGTATCGCTCCGGAATCGACTTGATGAGCGAGACTTGCTCGGTGATCGTCGCGTCCATGACGTCGCGCATCGCCGGCGTCATCTTGAATTTGACCGTGAAGCCGCTCTTGCGCAGCGTCGCCCGCAGTGCGGCATCGCTCCGCAGGTGGACGGCCTGCGCGAAGTATTCGGCGAGCCGCGGCGCCAGATTGTCGAAGTTCCGCTGCCACCGCTTCGCCAGCTCCTCGACGGCGATGCGCAGCTCCTCGGCCGGGTTGCGGTCCTGGGCCATCACCGGCGTGTTCTGCCGATAGGCGGCCTTCAACCAGAACCGTACCGAATTGTTCATCTCATCGATGATGGCGAGAAGCCGCTCGCGGTACCGCGCCTGAATGCCGGCATTGGCATGGACGGGCCTAAGCGTCTTCTCGTTCGGCTTCTTCGTCGGCATCGTTCTCGCCGCCCTGCGCCAGGTGCTCGGCCGAGCCCTTCGGCTCGAGCCCTTCTTCCTCTTCCTGCTTCAGGTCGGGGACCTTGTTGGGGTCGAGGCCCGGATATTGCGTGCCGGGGTCGGCGGTGATGCGGTTGCGCTCTTCTTCCGGAGAGATCACGCCGCTATCGATGTGGATCTGCGCCGTCTCGGCGTTGGTCTTGCGGACCTCGGCCTGACCCTTCTCGTCCATCTCCCAGAGGGGCTCGTAGACATACGAGATATCGGGATCGACCTTGCCCCAGATGTTGATCTGGGCGAAGCGGAACACGCGATCGAGGTTCGGCGAGAAAAACTTCTTCTGGTAGGCGTGGATGTGGTCGTAGAACGCCCGCAGCTCTGGTTCAGCCGTGGCATTCAAACCATGCGGTGTGGTGCCGAGCAGCTTGACCAGCGGGATGCGCGATACCGAAGCCATGTGCTCCTGCGCCTGCGCCTGCAGCTGATCGAGTGACGACAGCGGCGCCGCGACATTCTGGAAATCCTCCGATTCCGCATCGATCATCATCAGTCCGCGGTTGTCGCGCAGGCTGTTGAAGAGATCGGCGCGCCGGAACAGTCCTTCGCCGCCAGGCGTCAGCGTTTCGCCGAGATTGGTCGAGAGCACGAAGACCGAGAAGGCCTGGACGATATCGGCCACGCTCTGGCGGATGTTGAGGAAGTTCTCAACATAAGGCTTCGCCATTTGCGTCAGCGAAAGTCCGCCGAACGAGTAGGCGGGCTTCAGCGCGTCGGGCACCTCGCGGCCGACAAACCGCAGCAGGCGCGATATGTGCACCTCGCGGTCCATCACGAACCACATCTGCGGATTGTACCAGTCCGGCCGCAGAGGATTGTTCGAGTTGTAGCTCGTCGGATACGTCCACATCGGCTCGACGATTGCGAGCCGCTTCAGGTCTCCTCTTTCGAACTTCCGCTCGGTGATGGCGTTGCTGCCATTGCCGATCGGCATCTTTAGCTCGTTGCGGTCGTCGGTCGCGCCGGTGTCGAGATAGAGATGCGCGCGCCCGAAGAAGCCATCGACCTCGCAGGCCTGGCAGAAAATCTCGCTGACCTTGAGCCGCTCAAACTCGGCCGTGATCTGCTCGATCTTCTTCGTCTTGTCTTTCTTGCCCTTGGCCTGGAAGCGGATCCACTTCCGGGTCATCTCGGTGGCGATCGTCTCGACGATCACGCGATATTCCGGCCGCTGCGCCAGCTCAGCGAGGTATTGATAGCCGAGGAACGCGATGCCCTCGAAGGCGACATTCGATCCGAGGGAATTCCACGCCCCGCCAGCCCATGCCGACGTGCCGATCAGGCCCTCGTCTGCGGCCATCCGGCGATCGGCCGGAATGTGGTCCATCAGTTGGACCGGGAAGTCCGGCAGCTTGAACGGATTGGCGCGGGTGTAGCGGTCGGCCTTCTGCTTCGCCAGCTGCAGGTGGTCGTGTGTGACCTGGAGCGGTTTCCGCTCGGCGCGGTCGGCCGCGGCCTTCACGGCGTCGGAGCCGAGCGCCTTCTCGGCAAGCTCGCGCATCGCCCGGGTCCGCGGCGCGCGCCGGCGCCGGGCAGGGCGCTTCTGCAGCTCGGCGAACTCGAGCGCCAGCTGCTTGGCAAACTGCTTGACGTGCTTCTTCTTCACGAGAGCGGCTTCCGTCGGCGAGCAGGTTGTGCTGCCCTAGCCAAGACTTCATCCGAGATGATCAACGGCGCCCGTGCGGTGAAGGACAGATAGTCGAGCAGCCAGACAGCCGCGTCGAGCCGATCGGGCGATCCTTCGAGCTCGTATCCGTTGCGTGTCATGCCGCACATCTGGTCCTCCAGCTCGACGAAGTCGCCGACATGCGAAATCTTGTTCTGCTCATACAAGGCGGCGATCGGTTCGGCCCGGATAACCTTGCCGCGGGAGGCTACGACCTCTTCATACGAAACCGACTTGTCGACGGTGCGGATGACATGCTCGACCATCGCGCCGCCGAAGTTGCGCTCGGCGATGATCCGGTCGGCCTTAAATTCGTGATAAGCGTCGACCGCTCGACGTCCCCAACCATCAGGGGACAACTTGCAGCTACGGTCTGCCAGAATGTAGCCGCGGCCATCAATGCCCTTGCCCCCGACGATGATGCCGATCGAGTCGCCATCGTCTTCATCGCCGGCCGTGCCTGAAGGGTCGATCGAGACCACCACGCGCCGCAGGTCGGGCACGGTGACAGGCTTGCGAGCCTCGTCGATCATGGCGCGCGTCCACAGCGCTCCTGGCACGTCGTCGAGAACTTCGGCGTTCAGCTCCTGCCGGCCGAGCCGGGTGCCGGCATATCGATCGAGCACCGCCTCGAGGAAGGAAGGCGGCAGGTTCGAGGCATTATCGGTTGTCTTGCCGAGCACCACGCGGGTGAGCGCATGCTTCAGCAGGTACCGGATGAGCTGGATCGGCCGCGGCGTTGTCGTGATGCAGGCCCGAGGATGTTCGCCGAGGCGCAAACCAAACTGCAGCTGGTCCCAGGTGTCCTGTGCGTAGACCCACTTCGCCAGCTCGTCACACCATGCCGCATCATGCTGCGGCCCGCGCAACTGGTCGGGCTCGGTCGCGTTGTAGAGCGTAGCGATCGCACCGTTGGGCCAGGTCAACCGGCGCTTCGACGGCTCGTACATCGGCCGGAAGTCTTTCGGGTGAACCTGCAGCAGGCCGGAACCTTCGTCCTCGGCCTTGCCGTCGCCGACCATCACTTCGCGCGCATCGGCCGCGGTCTCGGCGATCAGCGCAAGCTGTCGATATCGACCTCGGGCGAGGGGCGTCGAGCCGCAGACATTGTCGCGCACCCACTCCGCGCCGGTGCGGGTCTTGCCGAATCCGCGACCGGCGAGCAGCAGCCAGTTCTTCCACTGCGGATCCTGCGGCTCGAGCTGGTCAGGCCTGGCCCAGAACCGCCAGTCCCAGCGCAGCGCTTCAAGCTGACTGTCGGTCAGACCCGCCAGTATCGCCGCCCTCTCGTCGTCGGGCAGCGATGCTAGCAATTCGGCTTGTGATGAGTTCACGGGGACTGACGTCTCTGGTTTCGATCGGACCGCCCTTCGGGCCCGACAGCTCGACGGCTGCCTTGTCCGTTTCCTTCAACCAGTGCTTCGAGAGATGGATCGTCATGTTCACGGCACCGGAGCCGGTGCCGCTGGCGTGGCGCCATTGCAGACGCCGCAAGCTCAGCTTGCCCTTCTCTTTGCCGTTCTCGTAGGCGAGCTTCAGCTCTGGCTCGTCCTTAAATCGATTCAAGATCGTTCGTTTGGTGCAACCGAAGACCGCAGCAACTTCCTCAGTTGTTGCGTGTATCGCGCCAAGCTTTTCCAGCTGATCGATGTCGATCTTTACTGGCGGCCGACCCATCGGCTTCGGTTCTTTCTTCCTCGCCATGTTGAACTGCACTCACGCCCAAGAAATCAAAAAGAGTGGTGAAAACAGGCCTCTGCTGGCATCATTTGATTCTGAACTTCACCCACTCCAGGAAGCGAAGCACCTTTCAAATGATCTACTACCTCAACGCCGACGGCGTATCCGTCAGAGGCTGTTCCTACATCTACGCACCGCGCGGCCAGGCCGGCGAGTACGCTCCGCTCGCCGCGAACCCCTATCGCGGCTGCGGCCACAAATGCGCATACTGCTATGTGCCGCGTGTCACCAAGCAGGACCGCGGCGAGTTCAACGCCGGCGCCGTCGTGCGCGGCAACTATCTCGATGAGCTCCGTCGCGACGCCGTGAAGTACCAGGCGCTCGGCGTCACCGAGCAGGTCATGATCTCGTTCACGTCAGACCCGTACCACCCAGGCGACACGACGACGACGCGCAAGGCGCTCGAAATCCTGATCGACCATGGCCTCGGCATCTGTACCCTCACAAAGGGTGGCACCCGGGGTCTGCGCGATATCGACCTGTTCCGCCGCGATCGCGACGCCTTCGCCTCGACGCTGACGTCGCTCGATACCGCCTTCTCACGCAAGTGGGAGAGCGGCGCCGCTGATCCTGACGACCGGATCGCTGCGCTCAAGGCCTTTCACGGAAGGGGCATCTTCACGTGGGTCAGCCTCGAGCCGACGATCGATGTGGAGGCGTCGCTTTCGATCGTCGATGCAACGCATGAATTCGTCGACCTCTACAAGGTCGGTCGGGTCAACTATCTGCCGATCACCAAGACCGAGGATTGGGAGAGCTACACCCACCGCATGGTCAACCGGCTGCAGCAGCTCGGCAAGAAGCACTACATCAAGAAGGATCTGCAGCCGTTCCTGCCGGAAGGCTATCACAACCCGCTCCGGATACCGCAGCACCACTGAGGAACCGCGCCTTGAACCCAGAAGCGAAGAAGCAGCTATTCGTTCAGAAGACATACGTGGCTAAATACTTCGGTGTCTCATACTACACGATCACGGCATGGCAGGCTGACGAAAGCCTCGGATTCCCCAAATCCACCCTAGTCAGAAGCTCAAAGCGCGAGCACTGGAGACTGACCGATATCGAAAAGTGGACGCCGCCAGCGCCAAAACGGGCGTCAAGATTGTCGGCTGATCACACCGACATTGATCCGGAAAGACTTGCAAGACGGATGTATCGTCAAGGCCTAAGCGGCGATGCAGTCGCCGCCGTGGCGTTCGCTTTGCTGCACATTAAGGAACTTCTTCACGGTGAAAAGCGCCCTGTGGCAAAACAGCCAGTCCCGGCCGATCCTGCAGGTCCCCCAACTACCGTTAAGCCAAGGCTCGCATATACGGTCCCAGAGTTCTGCCAGATTCTGGGTATCAGCCGAGCTCTCTTTTACAAAATGGTCAAGCAGGGCAAAGGCCCGCGGTTGATGAAGATCGGTAGCTTGACCCGCATCTCCGCCGAAGCTCTTCAGGATTTCAAGAAACGCATGGTGTGACGTGGAACAGCGCGTGTTGGTGTGTGGCGGCCGCGATTACAGCGACCGTGAGCAGCTCTACCGAGTTCTTGACGCGGCTCATCTCGCCAACCCCGTCGTGCTTTTGGTGCACGGTGGGGCAAGCGGCGCAGATGATCTGGCCGGCCGCTGGGCACGTCATGTTGGCGTGTCGTGGAAGGCATATCCAGCCGAATGGAAATCAGAAGGTCGATCGGCAGGACCCAGGCGGAACCAGAGAATGCTTGACGAGACCAAGCCACATCTTGTGATCGCTTTTCCAGGTGGCCGAGGCACCGCCGATATGATCAGCAAGGCGGAGCTTGCCGGCGTCCCTGTTGTCCGAGTTCGGCGTCGTCAGTTGTGAAGCTTAATCAGAAGCACGATCGCAGCAATATTGCCTGATGCCGCCATTTGTAGAAGCAGCTCTTTGATCGTCATCCTTTTCCCTTCAGCACCAGCCCGATATAGCGCATGGCGGCGCCGGTCCGACCTTCGGCCTGCCAGCGCTTCTCCACCGAGCAATTCATCCGGCGCGCAAGGCCAGCGATCGCCTTGTCGATCACCGCGTCCTGCTTCTTCGACAGCCCGACGATCCCGGTCCGCAAGCCGGTCAGGATCGCGATCGCCTCCGGCACGATGTTGGACTTGTAGGCGAAGCCGGCTCCTTCGGTCAGCACCAGGCCGAGCAGCTCGCCCGGCGCGACGCGGCGCCGGTCGGCCAAGATGATCGCCTGAACCCACGGTGACCCGTAGCTGTCGAAGTCGAACACCGAGAACGGCCTGAGATCGATCGCGCGCATGACGCGGCGGTTGTCGGCGCAGAAGAGCAGTCGACCATCGCGCTGAGGCTTCTGATCGCAACCGGTGTAGTGCTTGGCGTCCTTCCACACTGCCGAGTACATCTCGCCTGATCCGGCGAAAGCATCGAACACGCCGGCGCCGCGGCCGACGGCGTCGAGGACGTTGCGGCGGATCGCGACCTTTGCGCGGAACGCCTGCGGGTTGTTGTCGGTCTTGACCGCGTTGTTCTTGTTGCGGAGGGACACGACGGATCAGGCCAGCGCGACTTGCGCCGCTTTCTTGCCGTTGCCCTTCTTCGAGTTCGAGTCGACCAGCACGTAGCTGACCTTCTGGTCGGTCGCCAGCTCGTTGAGCGTGCCGGTGAGATCGGTGCGGTGCACGAAGACTTCATCGCCGCCATCATCGGGGCGGATGAAGCCGAATCCCTTTTCGTCGTTGAAGAACTTGACCGTGCCGGTGATGCGGACGCCTGACATCTGCTGTTCGCCTCATGATGGAAATGAAAGCGGCCGGCGGGCCCTAAGGCGGTGCCGGCCGCAGTGGTGCGCAAGCTTTCGCGAAGCGCCTTGCGGCCGCCTCGGTATCGTCAGTTCACAGACGGCGACGGCCTGGTCTGTGTCAGGCAGCTCGCGCGCGCTCGGTTTGTTCTCCAAGAACGGGTATGACACCCGATCTCATCCGATATTGATCGTGCCTTGCTCGACGCTGATGCCGGCGAAGGGCTTCATCGCGGCTTCGAGCGCGCGCAGGGCGTTGGCCTGCTGATCCAGCGGCCCGCGGACGCTGATCCAGAATTCGTCCTGCACCGGGCCGGTCTCGATCTCCTTGACCTCGAGCTCGGTCGGCTCGTCGAGGATCCGTTTCAGCTCGGCGGGCCCGAAGCCCAGCGACAGCGCGTTCTCGCCGTCGTCCTGAATTTCGAGGAGCACGTCGCGCAGGATGTCGTCATCCCAGCGCGAGTTCTCCGGGATGCGATTGAGCGCGATGCCCATCGCCTTGTAGCCGGATTCCGTCAGCCCGGCGACGACGCGGCAGTCCGCGGTGTCGCGGCCCATGCGCTTGAGCGCTTCCAGCCTGGCATGGCCGCCGATCACCTGACCGTCGGGCCGGATGATCAGCTTGTCGACGAAGCCGAACCGCTCGATCGAGGCGACGATCTGCGAAATCTGCGCCTCGGAGTGGCGGCGGGCATTCTTCGGGTCGGAGCGTAGATCGGCGACCTTGCGCGTCTCGTCGGTGATGACGGGCTGGCCGGTTGGCTTCTGCTGCTGCGGCTTTGCCATAGGTCACACCAAAAAGATCGCGAGCACCAGGGCGGCCAGCACGCCGACGACCATCAGCAACACCGGCCACGGCGATTCCGGCTCGCCGTTGTGGTCGGCCCAATAGTCGCGGGCGCCTTGGCGCACGCCGAAATGACGGGGCATAAGCTGGTTCCAATGGTTGTTCGGCCGCCGAGCAGCCGGTATTTTCCGTCGCCCTTTGGGAGGGGACGGGAATGAAGAAGTTTTTCGCTTGGTTGGTGGTCGCGTTGGGCCTCAGCGGCCTGATTTCGAAGGCCGTCGAGAGGTGGGCCGAAAGGAACGGCTATATCGACGATCCCACCAAAGCCTGGAGCTGGGCGGTCAGCTTGGTAGCGTCGCTGACGCATCACTGGTTGTTCTGGCCCTCGGTGACATTCGTCGCCGGTGTGACCCTCGGGCTGTGGATCGACAGCCTCAAGCCCAGCAGAGAAAAGCTGTATCGCGAATGGCGACAGATCGGCTTGCAGCTAATGCAACTCACTGCGGCCATCGCCGGCCGCCTTTCGACTTCAGATCCGTGGCCATCCTGCATTGAGGACCTGGTGCCAGAACTAAAATCGCTCCTCATCCGCACCGGAAAATCCGGGATATGGGCGCCGCCCGACGAAATCATGACCCTGCCAGATCGCGGGAATATGCTGCTGCACTATCTCGACTACGTTGGTCGGACGCTGGCAGATGGACATATCGACGATGCGAGGCATTACGCGAACAACACTGAGAAGGAGCTGCATCAGCGCCTGGGACAGATGCGCGGAATGTCTCGCGTTAAGAGCGGGTGAAAGAAGGCCGGGGACATCAGGGACAAAGTGGGCAATGCGGCGCCGTCAGGCGCGCAGCATGTCGGCACCGGTTCGCGCGGTAGAGAAGGGATTCTGTGTTTGGGGAGAGTGAGGAGGGGAAGCGCTCGCCTTGAAGGCTCGCTTCCCTCGTCTCGGGCAGAGTTCGCCCATCACGTCTGCGCGCGTAGAAGCGGGGACATTTTGATAGCTGTCAATGGGGCTTCGGGGACATTTCGATGCGGGCGGCGCGTAACACGCTGAAAAATCGAGCGAAGAAAATTCCGAGGGACAAAAGAGACATTTCGATTTTCGAGCGAATGTCCCCGGAAATGTCCCCGAGATTTTCGGTCACTCGCTCAATGAGTCGGATCGGCGACGATACCTATTCGATCGGTCCCAGCCCGAATGTCCGCTCTTCGGCAGGTCGTCATGAGAGAACCCGCGCAGTCGTTCGGCATCGCGACGCTGGTCTGCATTCGTGGCTGCGAGCACGACGAGCTGCCTTGTGAAGTCGGCCAGATAGGCCGAATAGGGGATCGACTTTTCGCCTTTTGCGGCCTGCTGCTCGCGGTGGATTTTGTACCGCGCATTGACGTCCTTGAGCCGACCCTCTTGGCGCGACTTTTCGACATGGACGAGCACCTCATCGACTGCGCGCTCGGCATCGGCTTTGACGACGGCGAGAGTTCGCCATCGGGCGCCGAGTTCGGCGGCGGCATTCACCAGGCGGTCGCGGACTTGGCGAACCGGCAGGTCGACCCAACCTTGTGGCCGCTCGGCGCCGATGTCGCGGAAGTCGGATTGCACGCGCATCAGCACCAGCTCGGCATGCTGCGGCTTGGCGAACCAGAACGCGTCGAAGAGATCGAATTTGCGCTGTTGCTCGAGCCCGATCAGGGCAGGGCAACCATTCGGCCCGGCGTGGATCAGCACCGGCCGGACATCCAGCGCGCCCAGATAGGCCCGCACCAGCTCATCCCGTTTGCCCATGGCGACGTTCTACCCCGTCAGGGTAAATAACCGCTGTTTCACGTGAAACAAAATGAGAACACGAAATCAAATAAATAGCTGATTTTGTGGAGAAAAAGACTTGCGGCTCAGACCAAAATGCGGTTTTATAACCTCATTCCAGCGGGGCATCGCCCCACGTCCACAACGGAGAATGTGACCATGGCCTTCGCTTTTGATACCCTCGGCTACTCGAAGCACCTGCAGGACGCAGGTGTTGCCCGCAGAGAGGCCGACGCCCATGCGGAAGCTGCCCGGGAATTCGTCATGAACGAACTCGTCACGAAGGCTGATCTCGCTCTCGCCCTCGACAACCTGAAGTCCTCGATGACCATCCGCCTCGGCAGCATCGTGGCTGCTGGCGTCGCTGCGCTGGCGATCCTGCAGCGCGTTCACTGACGCTTTCGCCTTGGGCGGTCGTAATGGCCGCCCAATGGAAAGCGCCAGCACCTTCCACCACATGGGGCAACGCCCCGCCAACGCACACGGAGAAACGTGCAAATGTCGACTACCCTCACCCAAGCCAATTCGCAGTGGTCCAGCCGTCCCGCCGATGAGCGCTTCGGATCGCTCAAGGCGATGCATCAGGCGGCGACCAGCTTCAAGACCTCGGCCATCGTCGAGGAGATCAAGACCAACGCGCTGCGCGTTGCGGCTCAGGGCTCCGAGCTGGTGCTGCACGCCGGTCGCGATGTCCCGGCCGCGGCGCTGACGAACTGGTCCTTCAGCCAGCTTGCCAGCCGCGCGTCGGCTCCGACCGCTTACCTGAAGAACCTCCCGGCGAAGCTCGCGGCCGACTGCCTGAACCACGGACTTGCCGAGGCCGGCACCGACGAGAAGGGCGCGCAGCTGCTCCTCGGCAGCAATGGCGTGGCGCCGGTGGCGCGCGCGATCACCTCCGACAAGTACAGCCGCATTTGGAACGCCGACATCACCGCGCGCCTGCTCGAGCTCGAAGCCACCGGCCCGTGGCAGCCAGCGCCGGCGGCGTTCGATGGTTCCCGTGGCCTCTACCTCGGCGATCGCGACATGTTCGCCTTCCTCGTCGACAACGAGCGGCGGATTTTCGAGAAGGGGCCGGGCGGTGGCCTGTCCCGCGGCTTCTTCTGCTGGAACAGCGAGGTCGGTGATGCGGCGTTCGGCATCATGACGTTCTGGTACGAATACGTCTGCGGCAATCATCGGGTCTGGGGCGCGCAGGACATCGCGGAAGCCAAGATCATTCACATCGGCCGCGATCAGTCGTCGAAAGCCTTCGACATGATGTCGGTCGAGGTCAAGAAATACGCCGAGGCCTCGGCCGCCGACGACGAGCTGAAGGTCGAGCGGTGCCGGCGTCACGTCATCGGCGCGAAGAAGGACGACGTTCTTGACGCCATCTTCAAGCTGAAGGTGCCGTCGCTGACGAAGACGCTGGCCGGGCAGGCCTATGACCTCGCCGAGAAGCGGGTCGACTGGTACGGCGCGCCCAACACGGTGTGGGGCTATGCCGGCGGCTTGACCGAGATCGCCCGCGACATGCCGAACGCCTCGGACCGTCACGCGATCGACTGCGCGGCGACGCGCATCATGGAAATGGCCGCGGCCTGATCCATCCCCGGGGGCGGCCGCAAGCCGCTCCCGCTCTTCCCCTTGGGGCATCGCCCCGCCTTCCGAAGGATCATATCGATGCGACAGCTATCCGACATTCGGCCCGGCGATCGGGTCTATTCCGAGCAGGAGGGCGCCCGCCGCGCGGCCGCAGCTCGCTCGTTCTGGTCAGACCATCCGCTCAATCTCGCCTTCCGCGCAGCGCGCCAGGTCGAGAGCTTCAACCTGAAGGACTTCACGGCGTTCGTGCTCGAGCTGCCGGCCGATCAATTCCAGGCCCTGACGGGAGGGCGCGATGCTCGCTGAACCCGTCAAGGAAATGTCCGCCGCACAGAAAGCGTGGGCAACACGCCGGGCCCGTGACGCCGCGCGCGCCGATCTCGAAACCCTGAATCGCGGCATCGAGACGCCGCCGACGGCCTTCCGGGAGAGCAAGCCGGTGGTCGATCTCAACATCAATCACCACGCGGTCGGCTGCGGAATGCGCCGCTATGTGGTGCTGGACTGCGGCCCGCGGCTCGTCCGCCTGTTCTCCTATTCCAAGCTGATCGCGATCACGGTCGACCGCCTGACGTTCGATCGCAAGGCCATCGGCGCGCGCGACGCCAAGCGCGACGTCATCGCCAGCATCATCCGCCGCAACATCGCGCTTGCTGAAAAGATCAACGACGAGGCCAAGTCGATCGTCATGCCAGACGGCGGCCGCGATGCAACGCGCGCGCTCGAGGTGCTGCGATGACATCGCTCGAACGCATCCTGTCCACGCCGCTGCGCGCAGAGAGGCGCGGCGGCTATGCGGCGGTGAAGGTCGCTGCCGATGGCTATCACGTCGCGACGGTGAGCCCCGGCATGAACGACGCCGGCGACTATGCGCGGTTGTTCGCCGCAGCGCCCGCCATGCTCGCGGCGCTCAAATCCATCACCCGAAACTCGGCCTTGTCTGATGCGTGGCTGGCGCCGGTTCTAGCCGCAATCGATCAAGCGGAGCGCGGCAATGTCCGTTAAGCGCTCTGCTGTCCTGCTCAATACCGACGCGCACCGACCTGCGCGTGATCAGCTGATTGATCACCTGAACCAGGTCACACGCCGCGAAGGCTGGCGCGATCACGAGGCCATCAGCTATTGGCTCGATGCGACGTTTCGATCGATGCGCGGCGCGACGCTCGTGCATCGGCAAGAGGAGCACGACAAGAACGAAGCCGAGTACATGCGCATCGTGAAGCGGTGCCGGCATCCGATCGAGACCATGACAGACCTGTCGCACATGTTCGGCGCGCTGGTGCTCGCGCTCGAGGCCGAGCCGGTGGACTTCATCGGTCCGATCTTCGGCGAGCTGGCATCGAGCGCGCAACTCGGCCAGTTCTTCACGCCGTATCACGCCTCCAAGATGATGGCGGCGATGATCATTGAGGAGCCGATGGATGCCTTCCAGCGATCGGGGCAGAGCTACATCACGTTTCAGGAACCGGCGTGCGGGGTCGGCGGCATGGCGCTGGCGGCCTGCGAGGTGCTGCGGGAATATCAGTTCGATCTCGCGCGCCAGGTCCATTGGACGCTGGTCGATATCGACTATCAGGCGCATTGCGCCGCATACCTGCAGATGAACCTCTGCCACATATCGGCGGACGTGATCCACGGCAACACGCTGTCGCTCGAAACGTGGATCTCGACCCCAACGCTCGCCGCCATCCTGCACCCCAAGCGGCCAAAAGCAGGGACCCAGGCCGATCCGCCATCGGCCGCACCGGAAACCCCGGCGATCGAGCAGGCCGCCCCACGGCCGACCAATCCGGTCCAATTGCCGCTTTTCGAGGGGCTGACATGACGAACGCACTGGCCCCGGTCGACGATCTGGCTGCACGGCGCACGGCCGCGGCGCGCAAGGCATGGAAAACGCGGCGTGCGCAAGGCTGGACGCCGGGCGGCAACTTTCCGCAGAAATCGGAAAGTTCGAGAGCGGCCGCGGAGGAGGCTCTTGCAGCCTTCGAGCGCGAGGCCGCGTCCGATCGGCCGGACTGGCACGGCGCGGCGCTGAAGCTGAAGCGCGCGTTGATGCCTGCACCTCGAACGTTAACGCAAAAAGTGACATCGGCGCTGCCGGCGCCGGTCTGGCACGATTACCCGGTCGACAAGACCAGCTCGTTCGCGATCCGGACCGACAGCCTGGTGGTGACCTTCGCCGACGGCGAGGTGGTGCGGGCGCCGGCGGTCTCGATCAAGACGAGGCCGACGAACATCGGCCGAGGCCTGCGGGTCGCGATCGCGTTCTATCAGGCTCGCATGTGCTGGCGCCGGGGCATCCGGTTTCGGCCTGGGGTCCACGCCGCGGTACCGGCGATCGCCTTGTGTATCTGCGAGGACTGCGGGGAGACTTTCGACCCGGGAATCTGTACGGTGCGCACCGAAGAAGACAGGAAGGCGCAGGATTGGAAGATCAAGCGATGAACATCAACTCAGCCCCAACAAACGAGCAGCTATCAGTCAGATTCGCCTATGACAGTTCGTCTTTCGCAAAGGCGGCAGGATCACTCTCAGACACCGAAGGATTCGGTCCGCGCTATTACCTCTTTTGTCATTCGCTTGAACTGATCCTGAAGTCATACATCCTTGCTTCTGGAGGCGACCAGGCCGAGCTAAAGGGATTGGGTCACAAATTGAATGATAGCCTTGTGCGGGCCAAAGCACTCGGCTTTGCCTCTCCAACGACAGACTTCGATCTTTTCGTCGACTGGCTTGACCCGTTCCATCGGTCTCACGATTTCAGATACGCGACGACTGGCTTTAAGCGGGTGCCGACATCCGAGGATTTGATCCGCGTACTCAAGGCCGCCCACGACCAGGTCGAGCCGGTTGCGAGGGCGTCGTATTTGCGGGCAAATCCGCCGGTTTCGCAAGCATGACCGGCGACGAGCTCAAGGACATCCGCGAGGATCTCGGCAACGCGATCGGCCGGCGGCTTTCCGTCGCCGACATGGCAAAGATCGTCGGCATGGCGCCGGCGAACGGCGCCGACACGTGGCGGAAATGGGAGACCGGGGCCGGACCCAGCGGCCCGGTTGCGGCCCAGCTCGATCTGCTCAAGCTTGCCTCCCTCGAACACAATCCCGGCCCCGACATGTTGCGCGGCGCGGCAGTGGCATCTCAGCGCTTCGGCGTAGATTTCAAGGGCGGCGTGATCGCGACGGCGATACTGCGCTCGATGCTGATCGAGGAGATCAGGCGGAGGCTTGCACAATGACCGATTTACTCCCGGCAATTTCATCTGCGGCAGCCGCGTTCGTCGGTTCATGGCTCGCCGCGCGGTTCGCGCTAGATCGCTTCCGCGACGAGAAGACTTGGGAGCGCCGCGCGGCGGCATACACTACAATTTTCGAAGCGTTTCATGATTTGGATCGCTGGCTCAACGACGAGATTGGTTCGCTCAAGTTTGCTGATGATAATGTTAAGTGGGTGAGGGAGAGCAAGGAAAGCAGTGCCCGCGAGTCCAACGCAGCAATTGCCAGGCGAATCGCCTCCGAATCCTGGATCCTGTCCGACGCTTTTCGCAAAAGGTTTGAAGCCTATAAAAACGCTTTCGTCGTTTCGGATGACAATAATCTCTCGTTCCTGCAGGCTATGCGGGACCATAATCGCAAGGCTGTGGAAGACCTCCGCGAGATTGTGCGGAAAGACCTGAATGTGAAGGCGGGGGATTAGCTCACGTCACCGGCAGCTTGCGCGCAATGAGCCGCTCGGTGACGGTCTTCAAACCTCGCTGCCACTCCAACTGAAAATACTCGTGGTTGATGTGGCGCTGCTCGCATCGCTTCCGGATATCGACGCGCATCGCCGCCCACATCGCGCGCAGGCTGAGCGCACGCGCCAGGTCCGGCTGATCGGCGAGGTGCTCGAACGGCCAGCGGAGCGCCTGATCCATCCTGGTGATCTGCGCGGTGGTCGGCGCCAGACGGACGCGGTTGCGCTTGTCCTCGAAGCTCTCGCCGGCGTCGGCCATATCGAGCAGGTCCTTTAGCGACGGTCGCTCCTGAACCGGTGTCGGCATGCCGTTGCCGAACTGCTTCGGCCTAGTGCGCGCGGGCAGGGAGGTCAGCACCGCGAAGGCCTCCTCGAGGCGATCGAGGACATGGATCTGCGTCCATTGGGGCGGCAGATCGCGCGGAACATCGCGCCCCGGGCGCGGCGGCGCCGACGCGCCCCAACCGAGAGCGCCGAGCACCTGCCGGCGGAGACCGGCATCACCTTCCTGCTCGACGAGATGCACCAGCTCTGCCTGCTGAGCCGGGGACATTTTGGACAAGGTGAGGTCAATGTCCCTAATGTCCATTTTGTCCCCCGGTTTTGATTTACGCGGTTTTTCAGCCATTTGCGGCGCCGATGATTTTGTCCTCCGGGGACATTTTGGACAAAAGGGACACGATCATGTCTCCGGGAACTCTTCCTGAGAGGGGACCGTGTCGGCCGATCCGAAGTCCCCGCGCGCCATGTCGAGGGGGGTCTCGACGGTGGCGCGGCCAGTGAGCCAGACGTAAGGGTTGACCTTTCCGATGATACCCAGCGCATAGAGGCGCTCGCCGGCGCGGGTCATCGCCTTTTTGATCGAGGCCTCCTCGGCATCGGCGGCGATCGCGGCATAGGCGTCGCGCCAATGCTTGTATTGGACCACGGTGCTGATCGCCCGCGGCAGCTTCAGCTTCTCCGGGGTCGGCTCGCCATGCTCGGCCAGCGCATCCTTCAGCGCGGTCAGGATGTTCTTCTGCTGGCTGGTCAGGCTGATGGTGCGATCCTTGGCCTTGCCTTCGAGCTTCAGCTCGAGCTTGCCGCCGATCGGCAGAGTGACGCAGGAAGTGATGGGCTTGCCGTCGCTGGCGCGGCGGCCGAGCTCGACCTGCAGCAGCTCGAACAGGATCTTGGTGCCGTCCTCGCCGTCCTTCTGCTTGTCGAGCAGTGCGGTGCGGACCTTGGTCTCCGGATCGTTGGAGACCAGCATGACCTGGTCGATGTTGGCATAGATCGAGGTGTGTCCGCGCAGCTTCGTGCCGCCGGCATTCATATGATGGACCAGGCAGACGTGACAGCCGGGGAAGGCCCCGGATATCCTGTCGATGTTCGCCATGACCATTCCCATGTCACGGCCGGAGTTCTCGTCCGCAAGGCCCGTGGCCTTCGCCAGCGTGTCGATGAACATAGCCATCACAGGCATGCCGTAGAGCTGCTCGATGCCGGCGATCTCCTCGATCAGCGCGGCGGTGTCGCCCTCGTGGCTGAAGATGTCGATCTTGGACTGCAGCAGGTAGAGCGGGATGCGGCCGGCTGGCACGCCAAAATGCTGTCGCCATGCCCTGAACCGTTTCTTGACGCCCTTGGCACCTTCACCGGCCTGATAGACGACGAGGCCTGGCTTGAGGATCTTGTGCCCGAAGAACGGCCGAGCGGTGGCGATGCACGCCGCCATGTGTGTGGCGAGGAACGACTTGCCGGCCTTGGATTCGCCGCCGATCACGCTCTTGTCGCCAACGGTCATCAGGTCGTCGACCAGAAATTCATGCTCGGGCCCGGGCTCGTCGAGCTGCTCGAAGGCGATGCCGCCGAACCGCGACACGAAGGGAGCCGGCTCGGGCTCGAGGTCGTACTCGTCGTCAAGATCGCCCTCGCGATTGGCAAGCGTGCGGATCTGTGTGGCGATGGTACGGGCGAGATGCGCGGCGTCCGGCGCCATCGGCGCCTGGGCGATCAAGATGCCGACATAGCGGGCGAGGGGATAGCCCTCGAACACCGGATAGAGCGGATCGCCGCCGGCGGCATCCATCAGATATTTGACGCTGACCGGCTTGTCGGTCTCGCCGGGATAATCGGCGATCGCGGCAAACAGCTGCTTGTGGATCGGTTCGGCGAAGCCGTCGATCGTGACCTCTTCCTCGATCGCGGCCATCAGCGCCGGCTGCATCGCCAGCATGCCGATCAGCGCGCGCTCGGCTTGCATGTCATCCGGCAGCGGGTCCGGCGCCGCGTCGGTGATGTTCTCCTTCAGCCATTTCTCGGCCTGACCGTTCTGCAGGTTCTTGAACCGCTGGATCAGCTCGATGTGTGTGCCGCTGGTCTCATCCTCGAAATCGAAATACCGGCCGGTCTTGATGTTGACGACGATGTCTCCGAAGCGGACCTGTCCCTTTTCCGGCTCAAGGCCGGACGGTGCGCCGAGCAACCGGCGCGCCACGCGCTCCGTCAGCGCTCCATCTTTGGTCCGCAAGATCGTCATTGTTGAGTGACAAACGCCTTCTCGAGATGTTCGCCGATGATCTCGACGAGAGGCACGTGCACGCCGCAGCGCTCTTCCAGCGCGCGGACCCGTGCTTGGGCATAAGCCTCGAAGAAGTCGAAGGTCTGCATCGCGGCGATGAGCCGTTCGTCGCTTCCTCCCCATGTCGGCTCGCCGTTCAGCACAGTGCAAAGGGCTTCGACGACTGGAGCCCGCACCATCCCGATGTTTCCGTCCGTGGTTTTGGTGATGCAGCGCAGGGCCGCGACGAAAGTCGCGCGACCATAGCGCTTCAGCTGGGTCTCTAGCCGCGCTGGCGAAACGGTCTGGCCGACCGTCATATCCTTGGCGGCCACCGGATATCGGCAGACGGTGACGCCAGCCTCGTCGCAGGCCTCCTTGAATGCTGTGGCGTCGGCCTCGCCGGCGGCGACGCGGGCGTGGTAGAGCTGCATTGTCGAGATCGCTGTGACGCTGCCGTTTATCGCAGCGAAGGCGTTGGCCTGCTCCGCGAAGTCTGCCTTCATGACCAGGCAAGGCACATCGCGGATGCCACGCAGCGCGGCCGCCGTGGTGCGGTGCTGGCCGTCGATGATCGCATAGAGGCCGTCTGCGCCGCTGACCTCAGCAACGATGACGGGCGCGAACTTCGCCCAGGAGAAGTGTTCGGCGATCGACAGCACGCTTTTCTCGGATGTGCGGCCGATGATCTTGCGCTGGTACCGCTCATCCACGCGCAGCGCCGATATCGCAATCCAGAAGAGCTGCGGCTTCTCTTTGCGGTCGATATCGGAAAGGGTCTTGCCGACCAGTCGCGCCCTCAAGGTGGCGCCGGATATCCTGACGAGCTCAGTCATAGTGCTGCGGTCCTCATGATTGTCTTCAACCATGAGCCGCTCTTCTTGCGCTCCAGCACTGCGCGAATTTGCGGCTCGACGCTGGACATCTCCTGGAACAGTTCCATCGCGCGCTCGACGAGTGCGAGGTCACGCTCGAGGGCGGGCACGATCAGCTCATAGCCCATCCGCGAAAGACCGATCCGCTCGGCGATCAGCTTTGTCTTCTCGACGTCCATGCCGGCCTTGATCTTGAGCAGTGTCAGCGCCACCGCGATCTCGGCAAAAGTCGGCTCCCCCTGATCAGGCACGCTTCTTCTCCCCAAACAGATGCAGGACCTCCGGGGAATTCCCCATGAAGGTCTGTCCAGCCCAGTCCCAAATTCCCGCTGCTTCAGCAGCGTTATGATCAGGTGCGTCCCAACCCAGCACGCGGCAGCGATCGACCGACATCCGCTTGGCGACCTCGCCGGGATAGTTGCCCTTGCCGATGAAGTGCTTTCGCCAGGTGCTGATCGCGGCTGGCACCAGAGTGATGCCTTTGCAATGCGTGATGCCGCAGAGGATCCCGAACAGTCCGATGGTGATCATCGTGGTTTCGTGATTGGTGAAACCCTTGGCGCCGGACGGCGGCACGACGCGCTCGATGGCAACCAGGTCAGGAGGCTCGTCGCGCAGCTGGCTTGCCATCCATTCGACGGCGCGGGCATAAAGGCCGATTAGTTCGCCCGGGCCGCGGAAGTCGACGATCTGCAGGCGCGGGACCTCACCGGGTCGCCCGAAGGCGACGCCGGTCTTGCTGGCAACGTCCAGAGCAAGGATGGTCCCGCGCTTCTGCATGGCGAGGCCTCAGTGCGCGGCGAGGCTGTCGGCCGCGGCACTGGCCCGCGACGGAGTGCCGAGCTGGTCGACGGTGCCGGTCTTGATCGCCTGCTGCACGCGGTCATTCTGGTCGCGCACCTGATCGGTGAACGAACCTCGCGGCCGGCCGTCGCCTTCTTCGTCATCATCCTCGCCATCGAGCTTCTTGAAGCCCTTGGACGCGAGCTGCTCCTGGCCGACTGCATAGCCGTCATTGTGCCGGCGGTGCGCTTCGGTGGTGACGTGGTGGGGATTATTGCAGCTCTCGCCTGCAAGACCCTGACGCTTACCCTCATTGAAGGCGCGATCGGCGAGGGGAGTTCGGTCGTCGGAGGGGAACATGTCGGATTGCGTCCGATCGGAACACCAAGCCATCGCAGCACCTGCGCATCCTGCTGAATCCTGGCACGTATCGCGGCTTCGCCTTCGGGCGTCGAGGCCTCGATCAAGCACTTGATCTGCGCCATGCCGTTGGCGCCGAGATCGGCCTTGATGATCTTACCGTGATTGCGCAGCGCAGCGTCGGCTTCCTTCTTTGCTGCCAGCAGACGTTCGTGCTTCTGCCGGTGCTGCTCGAGCAGCGAATATCGCTGATCGTCCGTCAGCTCCTCGAGTGTCTGCCGCGGCGCCGATGATGCGGCGCTGCTCTTGGTACTTCCGCCTTCACTCTTCCTTCGTGCCATCATTGGCTCCTCTGGTTGAAAGCTACTGGGCAGCGGCGGCGTGCTTCGACACGCTCGCGCTGCGGATGGTGCCGGTGCGGTCGACCGCGCGCCTGGAATGGAACGGGCAGTACGGCCGCTTATCTTCGAGGTTTGCCGACAGCTCGCCGCAGAACATGAAGCTCTCGTCGTGGGGATCTCCCATCGGCCAGCGGCACGTGATGTTCGTCAGCTCGTCGAGCTTCACGCCTTTCGCGGTCAGCGCCGCCGGGTCTGCCACGACATGCGGGCGAGGGGCCCGCTGCTCGGTCTGCGCGGGCTTCTTGAAATAGGTTGGCACCAGCGAAACGGCTGCAATCTTGCCGGGTTTCGGGCGAGGCGGCGGTGCCGGCGGATCGATATTCTTTGGCGGTGTCGGCTCTGGCGACGGCGTCGCGGCGATCGCCGCCTGCCGCTCGCGTCTGGCTGCGCCATTGATGCTGCGCTGAAGCCGCTCCGCCTCGTCATATCGAGGCGGCAACTTCAAGCGAGTGACCTTGCCGAGCACACCGCTGCGCGAGATGTTGCCCAGCTCGTTCGCTATCTCTGAAGCGCTGTAGCCATCTGCCCAAAGCTTCCTCAATCGCTCGACGCGATCAACGGTCCACTCGCCCAGCATCCTGCCCATTCCTTTTTCGCACGCGTGACAGCGGCTCGCGCTGGTTCAGCGCCTCCGCGACGTCCGACCAGAACACCGCGCAGCGAACGAAACGCTGCGACAGCGCGGTCGAACCGTTGATGAGAAGCTGCCTGATCACGCCTGCTAGTCCTGACCGCAGAAGCGCTGCGGTGCCGCACACGTGATGCTTACGCTTGGTCGAATAGGTCCATCTGCCGCTGCCTGACGGCGTTGAGCTTCCGCTGCGCGGCTTCGATCTGCTTGCGGGTGACCCGCAACTCGTACGCGTTCCTGGTGGTGACCCACCATTCGGCGTCGCTGTCGCCCATGACGGCTTCGAGCACGTCGTACCCGGCATCCGACCGGAGGAGGGCGATCACGTTTTCAAGGGAAAGCCCGGTCTCGCGCGCGAGCCAGAACTGCACGGCGCGCTCCGAAACGTTGGCAATGTGGGCAACATGCGCGGCGGTTTTCTTCGGCCACCACCGCCTGAGAATGCTCACGATTTTATCAAAAACGCCGAAGAGCTCTTCGTCTTTCACGAAGGGCGCTACAGCCACCGAATTTGCTTTCGCCGGTGCTCGGCGTGATGGTTCGCGCATGAATGGAACAACAAGCTTCTTCATTGCGCGGCCTCGGGCTGGTGGGCGGACTGCGCTGGCGTCGGCGCGGGTCGCGGCACGCCAAGTGGCCAGGACTTGCCGTCATCGGGCCACCGGTCCGAGAACCACTGCATCGCGTGCTCGAACCGACTGGTGTAGAGGTCCTTGCCCTCCCTGATCGCGTCGAGGCGCTTGCCGTCGTTGAAGATCAGCGTGGAGACCCGCGAGGTCGAAAGGCCGGTTGCCGCGCAATAGGCATCGGTGACGGCCAACAGTTGCTCGGTGATTCTCATCCCCAAGATATGCGGTTCAATAACCGCAACTGTCAATGGTGTTCTGCGGGTTTTAGCACCGCAGACCCGTGGCATTCGGCACGGTACAAAAACCGCATGGCAAAAACCGATGCGAAATCAGTTCTGTCGCGGATAGATCGGCGCCTGAAGGCGCTGGCACCTGCGGGCAAGAAGAAGCTGAGCGACCGCGCCGCGTCGCTGCGCGCTGGTCTGCCAGAGGACGCGATCGGGACGATTCGGAAGCAGGTCACGAACAGGAGACAGTCCGGCTTCCGGGTCGAGACGATGGACAAACTCGCCCGCGGCCTGATGACAAGCCCGCAATGGCTGCTCCGGGAGGAGGGGGCTGAGTACGTGATCAACTTCGAGGCCGGCGTTCACCTCGAGAGCGAGGCAGTTCTCGCGCCCGCCGTCGAGGGAAAGACGGTCCCGATCGCGGGCTATGTCAGCGCCGGCGCGCAGGCGGTGTTCATCCCGTTGCCGGCCGGAGAGCTCGACCGCGTCGCCGCTCCGCCAGGCGCGACCGAGCAGACGCAATGCCTGCAAGTCCGCGGTGACAGCCTTGGCGAATTGTTCGACCGGTGGCTGGTTTTCTACAACGACATCCGCTCTCCGGTGACACCGGATCTGATCGGCAAGCTCTGCGTCGTCGGTCTCGCCGATGACCGCGTCGTCGTGAAGAAGATCAAACGGCAGGACGGCGAATACGTGCTGATCTCCAACACCGAGCCGCCGATGGCCAACATCGCGATCGTGTGGGCGGCGAGGGTGATCGACATGAGGCCGCAGTGAGACGCGCCGCCGCGGTTGCGGTGCTGGTGCTGACCGCGGCCAGCGCGAGTGCCCAGACCAAGAAACCGGACTGGCACACCGTCGAGGCCGACAACGGCGCGCGCTACAAGATCGATCTGAACTCGATCACAGCCTACAACACCGGCGCCGCGGACATCATCGCGTATATCGTCGAGGACGGTCAGCAGTATCGCCCCGACAATTTGCGCAGGCTCTGGTTCGACTGCAGGGGCCGATTCAAGGATCTGACCACCAGCGTCATGGGCGAATCGGTCTATGCGCCGCCGCGGTCGGTTATCGGCCAAATTTCCGCTATCGCCTGTGCCCGGTCGCCTAGTACCGCGGTTCGCTGACACCGTGGCGGCCGGGTTCGGGCCGATATTTTTATCCTGATCCGGAGACGAAATGCCTGGTCCCGGCCGCCTCAAGCGGCTGGGTGGCCCGGCTTTTGCACCCATATAGAATAAACTACTACTATATCCTCGTACTAGGACGGTGCTTTAGGCACCGTCCTTTACGGGTAGTGATTCAGGGGAAACGTACGCGCGCGCGACCCCGGCAAAAAAAATAAAAGCGGTTCAATAACCGCAAAAAGAGTTGACGCGGTTCTGTAACCGCAATACCTTCCCAATCAGACCTTGGGAGGGTTCGATGCGCACCACACCACAGAACGTCAGGGGCAACGCCCCGCTGTCCGGCAGGGGTTACACCCCGGCCGTCGAAACCCGCCCGGGTCAGCTCCCGGTCCGGTTCGAACGCAATTTCGGCATGTTCAACACCTGCCACAACGTGCAGGCCTATCGCGGCTTCGAGCACGTCGGCGGCGCGTCGTACTGCCCCGTCGCGAAGGACTGGCTGATCGCCGCCAACGGCCGCGATCTCGGCTCCTACCGCCACGACCGGGCGGTCTCGCTCGAGGCGAACCTCACCGCCATCGAAAACATCATCGGCGCCGCACTCGCGGACGAGCAGGCGAGGGCGGCCTGATGGGCGAGATCGCCGAAATGATGCTCGAAGGCATCCTTTGCGAAGGGTGCGGCGAACTGATCGACGAAGACGGCGTCGGTCATCCGCAGCGCTGCTCCAGCTGCGACATGTCGCCCCGGACACTGCGGTCGGTCAAGCGCGTGGTCGGCCGCGAGCGGCAGGCCGAACGTCACAACCGCGAACGTCGCGCGGCCGCAAGGCTGCGCAAGCCCTTCGAGTGCCACTGCGGGAAACTCTGTCGCACCGAGAGGGGACTCGAGGCGCACAAACGCGACAAGCACGGTGCAGGAGGCTGGTGATGGCAAACGATTTCCGCTGCCTCAGCCGCTGCCGATCGCCGCTGGCTTGCGCGGGCTTCGGCTACTGCCGCGAACGCAACCAGGATGGTTGCCCCATGGACGACGCCAACATCGAGCGGCGCCGCCAAGAGAACGCCCGCGACGAGCTACTGCGCGCCGGGAGGGCTTCATGATCGCCGCTGCTATCCTGTTCAGCATCGAACACCCGATCATCACCGGCATCCTGATCGGCGCCGGCCTCATCGGCGGGCCGCTCTCCGTCATCGCCTGGACGCTCGGGTACGAGCACGCCATGCGCAAGGTCGCGGTCTGGATGCGGCCGGTGAAGTCCGCTCCCGCGCTCGAGCCGATCCACGGCGACGTTCCGACACTGCCGCCAGTGCGCGAGCGGCGCTTCAGCTCCGTCGAACATCGCGGGTACCTGTCATGACCCGCAAATCATCCAAGCCAGCCTGCCGCGTCTGCGGTTGCACCGAGCACAACGCCTGCGAGGAAGGGTGCTTCTGGGTCCGCGTCGAAGCCCATAGCAAGCCGCTGTGCTCAGCGTGCAGCGGAACGCCGCGCGATGTCGTCGAAGTCTGCCGTCGTGTCCGATCGGTATTCCGCAAGTTCGGCATCGTGATCGACACTGCCGGCATCGCAAATGTTGTGCTCGGCGCGCTGCTGCGGCGTATCGAGGCTCGCATCAAGGCGGACGCCAATAATCCTGATGCAACGTGGGGAGGCCGCTGATGTCCACGCTCAGCCGCATGCTCACGACAGCAACCGCGATCCTCGCCGAGCAGGATCAGGATGCCGGGCGCAAGGACCAGCCGCCGTTCTTTCTCCGCACGACCTGGCTGTTCGCCGAGCTTGAGCTGCTCGCACCGCCGGTCGAGGAAAACATCTTCCAGCGGATCAAGATCGCGCGCCTCAGCAAGGACGTTGCCGCGCTCGGTCCGCTTCTGGATCTGGTCGACGCCAACACCGGCGTGATGGAAGACGGCCGCCGCAAGCACGAGCGGAAGCAGCTCGTCAGCTGGATCAGAGAACAGATCGCGAGGGAGGTTCCCAATGGCAATTGAACGCATTGCGATCGAGGATCGCGAACAGTGGCTTGCGCTGCGGAAGCAGGATGTCACGGCGTCGGTTGCCGGCGCGCTGCTCGGCGTCCACCCATATTCCACGGCCTACGGCCTCTACCTGCTGAAGAAGGGCGAGATCGTCGAGGATCCGGAGGAGACCGGGCCGATGCGCCGCGGGCGGCTGTTGGAGCCGGTCGCCGTCCAGATGTTGCGCGAGGATCGGCCGGACTGGACGGTCGAGGAGTATCCAATCGGCTACTACTACCGCGACCCAGCCGCGCGCATCGGTGCCACGCCTGACGTGTTCGCCACCAACGAGAAGGGCGAGCCCGGCATCGTGCAAGTCAAGAGCGTCGAGCCAGGCGTTTTTCGCCGCGAATGGAGGGCCGAAAGCGGTCTTGTTGAGCCGCCGCTCTGGATCGTCGTCCAGGCGATCCTCGAGACGAAGCTGACCGGCCGCGTCTGGGCCGCGGTGGCGCCGATGGTCGTCGGCTTCGGCGTGGAGCTGCCGATCGTGCCGATCCCGATCCACGACGGCGTGTTCGAGCGCATCAGGGTCGAGGTCGACCAGTTCTGGCGCAACGTCGAGCACAGCAGACCGTACCCGCCGGATTACGCCCGCGACGGGCGGCTGATCTCGTCGCTCTACCCGAAGGACAACGGCAAGCAGATCGACCTCTCCGGCGACAACGAGATCGGCGATGCGGTTGTCAGCCTGGAACGCGCTCGCGAGGCCAAGAAGCAGGCCGAGAGCAGCGAAAAGACTGCCAAGGCGGTCATCAACGAAAAGATGAAGGACGCCGCGCTCGCGCTGCTGCCTGACGGCCGGATGCTGTCGAACAAGACCACCGACCGTGACGGCTATTACGTCAACCCGACCAGCTTCCGAATGGTCAAAATCCTGAAGGGACGCTGATATGGCCTCGACAGCAAAAGCGCTGCCCGTGCAGCAGAGCACCAATGCCGAACCGCTGATCACCGCCGATCAGCTAGCGAAAGACTTCGACTATCTGGAAACCGCGGTCGCCACCGCGCTGAAGGTGGCCGACGATTTGCCGCCGGTGTTTGAGGACGAGGAAGACATCTCCGCCGCCCGCGAAGCCGTGCGGGGCCTGATGAACGAGGTCAAGCGCGCGGAGGCCCGCCGCGAAGACACCAAGGCGCCGTACCTCGACGCCGGCCGCGTGGTCGACTCGTATTTCAACTTGATGAAAAAGCGCTGCGCCGACGTACAGGCGCAGATCGAGGCTCGGGCCAAGCGCTATCTCGACCGAAAGGCCGAGGAGGAGCGGCGGCGGCGCGAAGAAGAAGCGCGGGTTGCTCGCGAGGCCGAACGCAAGCGGCAAGAGGAAGCGGCCGCCGCGCAGCGCGCCGCCGATGAAGAGCGTCGAAAGGCGGAGGAGGCGCGCCTTGCCGCGCAGCGCGAAGCCAACGATGCCCGGCGCCAGGAAGCCGAACAGGCTGCAGCCGCGGCCCGCGCGAGGCAGACCGGAAAG
>NZ_JACMYO010000048.1 GCF_020889685.1 Bradyrhizobium oropedii | reverse complement strand
AGAACACCACGATCGTCAACGGCGCCGGCAAGAAGGCCGACATCGACGCCCGCGTTGCCCAGATCAAGGCGCAGATCGAGGAGACCACCTCGGACTACGACCGTGAGAAGCTGCAGGAGCGTCTCGCCAAGCTCGCAGGGGGCGTCGCGGTGATCCGCGTCGGCGGCGCGACCGAGGTCGAGGTGAAGGAGCGCAAGGATCGCGTTGATGACGCGATGCACGCGACCCGCGCGGCTGTCGAGGAAGGTATCTTGCCGGGCGGCGGCGTCGCCCTGCTCCGTGCATCCGAGCAGCTCAAGGGACTGCGCACCAAGAACGACGACCAGAAGACCGGCGTCGAGATCGTGCGTAAGGCGCTGTCCTGGCCGGCCCGCCAGATCGCTATCAACGCCGGTGAAGACGGCTCGGTGGTGGTCGGCAAAGTCCTAGAGAAGGATCAGTACTCTTACGGCTTCGATGCGCAGACTGGCGAGTACAGCAACCTCGTCTCCAAGGGCATCATCGACCCGACCAAGGTCGTACGCATCGCGGTCCAGAACGCCTCCTCTGTGGCGGCGCTGCTGATCACGACGGAAGCGATGGTTGCCGAACTGCCGAAGAAGATCGCGGCCGGTCCCGCAATGCCTCCGGGCGGCGGCATGGGCGGCATGGACTTCTGATCCAGCCTCTCAAAGCATCGATGACAGGCAGAACCCTGGCAGCAATGCCAGGGTTTTCGACTTCGGGCAAGCTTGCAACGACGGCAGCCGTTGCCAGCCTGGAGCTGGATCGGCAGTTGGCCCCGAGACCCGAATGGCCCAAACCATCGACCTATCCATATCAGCGGCGGTCCGACCCAGACTTAAGTTGCTTGGCCTGACCATTGTCTCAGCGGCGCTGAGCCTTCACGCGGGATGAATCGGGCCCCAGTACAGCGGTGGCGAGCCTGGCTTACTTGCCATTTGGATCACCTGGAGTTGCCTCTTTTCACTCCAGTGTTCGACCCGTCGTCCGACCAGGAGCGCATCGGATGCGCCGGGGGGCTGGCTTTCGACCTCTTGCCTGCATTTCCTATTTGCCGCGCCGTCCGAAGCGCCGGGGTGCCCTTATTAGACCTCGTATTTGCATCTCATGGCCGGACGACTTGTCCGAAGCGCCATCCGCGAGAATGGCAGTCGTCGAAAATAAGGTATGCTGCGGAAAGTGCGCCGATTGTGCGCTTCATCTCGTCTCCTGGATGGGCTCCGCCGACCAACCACCGCAAATCAATGATGTACCATGAGCGCGTGTTCATCGACTGCGCCTATCGCGTCCCTCAATTCGGCATGCACTGTCCTATTAATTGATGATCCAGATCAATCCTAGAATGTGTGTGTCAGCATGTTATGGAATTGATGCTGAGGGAGCAAAAGGTCAGGCAGGTCAGGGAATGATTTTTGACGAAGGAGCAACTCGCTCGAGACGCAGCAGAGATATTCGATTACTGCGCGCATTTCGATCGAACAAAATCAGGCAGCGCGCCGGCGCGTTGTCCAGGCTGTAGAGGCAATGGCAAAAGGCCGCTCTGGACGAAGCCGCGCGCGATGTGCAATTTCTTAAGCTTTACGCCAACCGAGCTGCGGTCTCCCGATCCCTCACGTGGGCCAAGAGCTTTGACAGACGCGACGGTTTCTAGCATCGTCGAGCTGCCCGACCAGCGAAGTCATAAGACCAGCTCGGCGGACCCCAGTGTCTTTGCTTCCTCAGCTTCCAGATACCCGTTCGCCGTGGCCCCGTGTAAAACCTCATCCGCGGTTCAGAAAGAACGGCGCCGACCACCAGTAACGACAGCAAGAACAAGACTCTCCAGCAGTGCCCCTCTCAGCCATAACGCATCAATAAGTTTCATAAAAGAAGCGGCCCCAGCGAGGAGTTCAAGCTGGGGCCAAGCTGAGATCGCCGGACCGCCGGTCGCCGAAATCAGCGGCCGTACTAGGGCTGAAAAAATACGAAATGAAAATTACCTGCCCACTGTTCGTATGATCGGAATGAATTTGGGTTCCGGAAATAAACGCGTGTGAATCTCGACGAAGAATTGTCAGCGACCGGCAGGTATCATAATCCGGGCCCGCCCGGTTTGCTCACTGATTTCTGTTTTTGAAAATTCGGAGGCAAACATTACTCGGGGCAGAGACTGATGCTCGACCTTGGCCTACCTCACCTGTCCGGACTAACACGTTATTGATCGCATCGCCTTGTTTTGCGAGAGGGAGGAAGAAGCCAAGTAGCCTGCAAAGCCGCTCGTTGAGCGGCGCGCCGTAGAGGGGACAGGGCGCGATCGTTTAAGTTTTGGACTGCTGATGACTTGATGAACCGGATTCTGCTTTTTGAACTACCTCGCCTGGATTCTGACGGGGCTGCTGGACCGGAATCCAAGCCCGCTGTTCCTAAAATTGGCTCCCGTCTCGGCATGGCCTCAAAAACGTACACACCATGCGGACCACTGAGGCGCGGAAGCCGCGCTGACTAAAGTAAAGTCCTGCTTGTGGTAGGCGATCGCTTGCCGTGCCGCTGGCTGTGACGGAGGTTCGGTGTTCTCGGCGCGCCAGCCGGTCCGGAAATGAAACCTCCGCGAATATACGACCGCTTGCAATTTATTTGCCGATCACCCCTTGTTTGTAGATCAAGCTGGCTTGTCAGTTAACGTTTTCATCGAACGACTTAGTGGCAACTTTCGCCGATGGTAGCCATTCATCCGGACGTCTTCGCGGATTTGCTCGCTGACCGAGCGTACGAAGCGCTTCTTCCGCCAGTTCCTGTTCAAATCGATGGGAATGGAATTGCCTCGAGGAACGACGAGAAGGTCATTCCGTTCGTTCAAGTAGATATCGTACATGGAAATCCTCGCTTCGGGCGAACATAGGCCGAAGCTCAAGCCCTTTGGTGACTTGGACGACACAGTCTCAAGAAAGCCGCACAGGCCGCTTTGCCTCGAAACGCCAAGGCTGGGAGGGATGATCTCTGCTTCATCGTAGGCGGCAGGAGGGAAGATCAAAGAAAACTCCGGACCGGGCACCGTCTTGATCGGCGGAGGGTCACTGGTCTCGGCTTGGCTTGTTCGGCGCGCTTTTCGTCGCCACAAGGTGCCGGCTTTGCAATTGGCGGCCGCCCTCTCCCGCTGCTTGCCTGATCCGGCTGACGTCGATGATCTAAGATCTAAATTTCCGGGCACGGTCGGCACTATTCTGACTATTTACTCAGGATTGCTCTTTCTTGAAATGGAGGAAGTTACAGACATCATAATATTCTATGTCGTTCAGCCGGAAGCCATAGGCCGATATGCGGTTCACCAGAAAGACTGGATCGGATTCATAGCGGTGAGCATGCAATTCGCACATCAAAGAAATGCGACACCGGCGCTGCGTATGATTGCGTAACAGCGACGCTCGTGGCCTCGGTGGCGTAAGCCGACAGTCACACCAATGGCTACGCGGTGGCTGATGCTTGTGCTGCCCCGCGCCATGCAAAACCGCAGTTCAGAAACACTAGGTGCGCTCTTCCAGCTGAGACGCCCTCGCCCTGCCGCACGTGTAAGACTGTACACGGAATATGCACATCCCAAATATCTTCAGACGATTGGGCCCACGAAGGGGCTTGAATCGCACGTCGCGTCAGATTGTACGATCCTAAACAAGTGGGGACCACCTCCGACAATTGAGACGCTTCCTAACAGGTATTGGGAATTGCGACCCCGGCCTGTTTCCCGGTCGACAGGTCATCTTGCGCTTCACGCCGGTAAATAACCACAGCCCCATCGACTTGAAGGGATATCATGACTCAAAACCAACGAATCCGTTTGGCTTCGCTCCTCAACGCCAGCCACTGCGCGATCGCCCTTGCTGTCGCAATGACAGCTGTAATCCCCGAGCCATTGAACGCGCGCGACCAGGCGCCGACCGCAGAGGAGAACGAGGCTTGCATGGAGGATGTGTTCCGCCTGTGTAGCAGCCAAATACCAGATCGTGTCGCCATCACTTCTTGTCTCAGATCCAAGCAAGCGAGCCTCAGCCAGCAATGTCGTTACGTGATCTCCGTACGAGATACTGGCAAGAAAAACAGCGAATCGAAGTGACGGATCGCCAACAATGCCGGTGCCCGATCAGCTCACGCTCAGAAATGGCTCCAGCCCGACCTAGCACCAGGGCAAGTGAAAAGCGCGGCCATCGAGAGTGGCGTCAATCGCTCACAACTGACAGAAGCTCTGGCCCGAGCGCGCTTGTCCGGATAGGCAAATGCACAAATTCCCATTCAATACAGTTCTGATCGCCAATAGGGGCGAGATAGCTGCACGAATCATCAAAACGCTGCGCAAGCTCGGACTTCGTTCTGCAATTGCCTACCACGAGGCTGACGCCCTGAGCCCCGCTGTCTCCATGGCCGACTTAGCGATTCCGATCAGCGGCCGCTCGCCGATCGCGAGCTACCTGGACATCGCGCAGATCATCGGTGCCGCCCGCAAGGCGAGCGCTGGGGCGCTGCATCCGGGTTACGGATTGCTTTCCGAGAACGCGGAGTTCGCCAGGGCTGTGATAAAGGCCGGTATTACCTTCATCGGGCCTGCTCCGGAAATCATCGACCTAATGGGGGACAAGATCCGGGCTCGCAATTTCGTTCAGCGGAACGGCTTTCCAGTCGCGCCTTGCGCCATCGAAGAAGACGATCCAGCGACATTCGTTTCGAGAGCGACGGCTGTTGGAGTTCCTTTGCTCGTTAAGCCATCAGGGGGCGGTGGCGGCAAGGGCATGCGGATTGTACGCGACCTCAATACATTGGAGGCAGCCATTGAGCAGGCGCGCAGTGAAGCGCGCCGCTACTTTGGAGATAGCCGACTTTATGTCGAACGATATGTCGAACTCCAGCGGCACATTGAAGTACAGGTGCTCGGCGACGCCTTCGGTAACTTGATCCATCTCTTCGAGCGCGAGTGCTCGGTGCAGCGGCGCTTCCAGAAGATCATCGAGGAGACGCCCTCGCCCGCGCTGTCACCAGAATTGCGGACACGGATTTGCGAAGCCGCTGTCGGCATCGCCCGTGCAGCGCAATATCAAAATGCTGGAACGGTTGAGTTCATTCTCAGCGAAGACGAGTTCTACTTTCTCGAAATGAACACTCGCCTTCAAGTTGAGCATCCAGTGACCGAGATGATTACCGGCGTCGATCTGATCGCCGAACAAGTCTATGCCGCCGCGGGCCGCGAACTTGCACTTTCGCAATCCGATATTGCTTCGAATGGGCATGCAATCGAGCTCAGGCTGTACGCGGAGGCTCCCGAACGTGGATACGTCCCAACCACTGGCAACGTACTTCTTCTCGAATATCCGGATGGCGTACGGATCGATAGCGGCATCATGCAAGGTCAGCGCATCACGCCGGCATTTGATCCGATGCTCGCAAAGATCATCGTGCATGCACCAACCCGCGCAGAGGCTGCTCTGAAAGCCCATCGCGCGGTTCGAGAGCTTGTTCTACTCGGGTGCGAGACCAACGCAAGCTTGCTCGCCCGGATCCTGGCTGACGAGGCATTTCTCGGCGGTCAGTTCCATACGGGATACCTTGAAGAAAACCCACATCTCGCAGCGGGCAACTTTGCTACCGGACTGTCCGCGTTCCTGGCATGCGCCGCTCTCCTGACGGGACCGGTGCGCGCTTCCGCAAACGCCGTGCCAGAGCTTCACGCAGCACTCGGCAGCTGGAGGAATTGACGTGCATCACTCATTCGAGATCGACGGCGTAGACCATAGGCTATGGCTTTCAAACAGCCAGCAGGGCTACCGGCTCCATTTGCGTGACCAAGTGATTACCCCCGTCGCATTCACTTATCACAGTGAGAGTAGCGGTATCCTGACGATTGCGGGTGAGAGCGAACCGGTCAGGTTCGCCATCGAGGGCGAGCTCATTCATCTACATATACGCGGCAGAGCCCGTATTTTGCGTTACATTGACCCGTTGCGAACGCTCGCTCCCGCGAATGACGGAACGCGCCCTCTAATCGCCCGGGCGCCGATGCCTGGCGTAGTTGTTGCGACCACCGTTTCGCCTGGTCAATCAGTCTCAGCGGGAATGGCGCTGATGACGATTGAGAGCATGAAGCTGGAAACGATCATACGCTCACCACAGGATGGCATCGTCGATCGGGTTCACGTCAAGGAAGGCGAGAGCTTCGAGCATGACGCTGTGCTGGTCACGCTCTCCAAAGAAGGGCGCTGAAATGCAGCGGATCGGTTCCGTTGCGGACGTGAACTCGCAAGCGTTTCGTCGCAACGACCTCCATAACAGACAACTTGCGGCCGAATTGAAGGAACGTCAACGCGCCGCCCGGTTCCACCGGCCCGAGCGGGACTTCGAGCGACTGCGTCGACAGAATAAGCTGTTTGTTCGCGAGCGAGTCGAAGCTTTGCTCGATCCGGAAACCCCGTTTCTGGAGCTTTCCACGCTGGCCGCCAACAAGGCATACGACGGCGAGGTGCCCGGCGCCGCGCAGGTCGTCGGCATCGGCATTGTAGCGGGTCGCGAGGTGATTGTTCACGCCGACGATGCCAGCGTGAAAAGCGGCGCATGGTATCCGCTCTCGGTCAAGAAGATCGTGCGCGCCTTAGATATCGCCATCGAAAACCGTCTGCCGATGGTTCATCTGTGCGACTGCGCTGGCGGATTCCTCCCTTTGCAAGCGGAATTCTTTGCTGATCGCTACCACGCCGGTCGAATTCTCCGGAATCAATCCATTCTCTCGAAGATGGGAGTGCCGCAGGTCGCCATCGTCATGGGCCATTGCACCGCGGCAGGGGCCTACGTCCCGGCGCTTAGTGAATACAACATTATGGTCGAAGGTACGGGAGCGATTTTTCTCGGCGGCCCCCCGGTCGTAAAGGCTGCCACCGGGGAACAAGTGTCCGCCGAAGACCTTGGCGGCGCCCTCATGCATACCAGCGTGTCGGGCACCAGTGACTACTTCGCAAGGTCCGAGATGCATGCAATTGCGATTGCACGCGACGTCGTCGCTCGCTTCCACCAGCCGGCGAAACCCTGGATCGATCGAGTCGCCCCTGAACCGCCCGCCTATAGTGCATCCGAACTTTACGGTATCATTCCAAAGGACGCACGAGCGCAGTTCGACATGCGAGAGATCATCGCCCGTCTGGTCGATGGCAGCCGATTTCATGAGTACCAGCCGCGCTACGGGACATCACTCGTGTGTGGCTTTGCGCAGCTTTATGGATATCAAGTCGGGATCCTTGCCAATAACGGCGTGCTGTTCAGCGATAGTTCGCTGAAGGGCGCTCATTTCATCCAATTATGCGACAAGAACCGAACGCCCCTGCTCTTCCTGCAGAACGTCACGGGCTTCATGGTTGGCCGCGAATATGAGCGGGGTGGGATCACCAAGGATGGCGCCAAGCTGATCATGGCTGTGTCCGGAGCGTCCGTGCCGAAGTTTACGATCGTTTGTAATAGCTCGCACGGCGCGGGAACTTACGCTATGTCGGGACGCGCGTTTGATCCTCGATTTGTGTTCAGCTGGCCGAATTCTCAGATATCTGCGATGGGCGCCGACCAGGCTGCAGGCGTTCTCACCCACGTCAAGGCGAGACAATTGGCTCGCGTGGACGGACGCCTCTCCGAGCAGGAATTGGCAGCCATTCGAGAACCAATTCTTGAGCAATATCGCGAGCGATCGAGCGCCTATTATGCGACCTCCGAGCTCTGGGACGACGGTATCCTTGATCCTGTCGACACCAGAACCGCCCTCGCAATCGCATTGAGCGCTTCGCTCAATGCGCCAGCCGACACGCCGCAGTACGGCGTATTCCGACTGTAAAGCAGGACCGAACACGATGTCCGGCTCGAGACATGCCACCTTCGGCGACCGTCCGAAGGTAGAGTTCACGTGGTGACCGATTCCGCCATGCTCGAACGCATTTCATTCCACAACGTGGCGATGCCGAGATTGCCTTGTGTTTCTATCAGCACTGCAAATTGGGGCGTGGTTCTCCCCTGACTCGTTTGAACGAACGCACGCTCCGGCGGGTCCATGATGCTCTCAGCCGCTCTACGATGTTCGGGGCGCGTTCTGCGCAATTCATTTACAATCTGGCGGAGCCGGTTTGTCGCGAGCGCCCCTTCAACGCTCCACGACGGAGGCGCCCGCAGACCTGAACGGCTTCGAAGGATGCGGTGCATCGGGTCGGGATACCGCGATCAAGAGGCGGCCGCGGCGAGCGCCGGCGCGAGACATTATTGTTGGTGCTGGCGTCCACGCGCCTGCACTGTTGTCCTTGGCCGGCGATCTCCTTTGGACGGTACCACGAAATGGTGCGCTTGACCCTCACGTAGCGTCAGGTTGTAGCCTCACCCGGCCCCCCTGCGCTCAACCGACCGATACGCAAGGGTCAATGAAGTATCAGCCGCGCGCGGATGGGGCGGCCAGCTGCTTCGATGCAACCAATGCGATATCTCTTCAACGAAAGACCCCGTTGAACGGACGAGCCTAAGGTTTGGATAGGGACCGTGTAAAGTTCGATGGAAGCGCTCAAATCGATCATTGGCAAAGTTGCCACCGGCTCCACTCTGACGCGTGACGAAACCGCGTTAGCCTTTGACAGCATGATGTCGGGCCACGCGACTCCCTCGCAGATCGGCGGCTTGTTGATGGGAATGCGGGTCCGCGGCGAAACGGTCGAAGAAGTCACCGGCGCAGCCTCCGCGATGCGGAGTAGAATGCCGCGGGTCGAGGCGGCATGCGACCCCATCGATATCGCCGGCACGAGCGACGCCCCTATGTGTTCGGTCAACGTGTCGACGTGCGCCTCGTTTATCGTCGCCGGGGCCGGCGTTCCTGTCGCCAAGCATGTCAACCGCGCTGTGTCCTCGGGTTCGGGTGCCGCAGGCGTGTTGGCGCGCCTCGGCGTGAAGATTGATCTCAAGCCCGAAGCCGTTGCCCGTTGTGTGCACGAAGCCGGCATCGGCTTCATGTTTGCGTCGGCCCGTTATCCGGCGATGCAGCGCATTGGCCAGATCCGGACCGCACTTGGGACCCACACGATCTTAAATCTAATCGGACCTCTGTCCAATCCGGCCAGGGTCAAGCGGCAGATCGTCGGGGTATTCTCTCGCGAATGGGTCCAGCCTCTGGCCTACGTATTGAAGAACCTTGGTGGCGAATCGGCATGGGTGGTTCATGGCTCGGACGGGCTCGACGAAATAACCCTCACCGGACAGACCTTTGTTGCCGCACTTGAGGCGGGTACAGTCCGCACCTTCGAAGTGACGCCGGAAGAAGCCGGGCTCCCCCGCTGCCGCGAGGAGGTGCTGGAGAGCGGCGATGCCGGAGCAGCCGCGCTGCAAAGCATGCTCGATGGCGCACCAAGTCGATTTCGCGACGCCGCGCTTTTGAACGCGGCGGCGGCATTGATCGTGGCCGGCCGGGCCTCGACGCTGCAGGAAGGCGTTGCACTTGGGCAAGACTCGCTTGATCGCGGCGCCGCAGCCGCTCGACTGAAGCGCCTGATCGCGGTTTCCAACGCGTGACAGCCGAGTTGGTCGACGTTCCGATATTCCGACCATGGCCGACGCTCACAAGCGCGAAGGGATTGCAGCCGCGAATGCGCGTTGCTTCTGCGAGATCTCGAAGAGGGTGCGCCTGCTAGCGTCGTGACCAAACAATTCGCCTTAAGCACGCGGCGCCAGAGGCAACCTTCTTCATCGGCAAGAGCTGTTGCGGCAAACCGTTGAAGTCGGGGCCCGCGACGAAGTCGCGCGCGCTGCACTCAAAAAGGAGATATTCGAGGATGTCCTCACAGGATATGGAAACGTTCGGATCTATCGCAATGATAGAACACATCATTCGAAAGTTTCGGGAATTGATCGACACGGATGGTTCGATCCAGCCGGAGCTGCGAGCTGCGCTGCACGCGACGCTCGATGAGCATCTTCTCGATGCGAAAAAGCGTGTTCTCTTGAGAGTACATTAGGCGCGCTGATGCTGCTACATCCGGACAAATCCGACCGGGCTGCTCATGGACGTGTCGTCGCGATCAGCGCAGCAGGCAGAACTGCGCGTCGCCACCGCTACGTGCTTTCAATAGGGCGCTCCCCAAGCAGGAAGCCTCCTCGCGCTGAGCTGCCCGGCAAAAGCGGCGGCCATTGGTCGCACAAATTCAACACCGCGCGCCCAATAGCAGGCGCAAAGGGATCAAGGTCATCTGCTCGTAACGGAAACACCAGAATTGGAGTACAACTCCAGAGGTAGGTCATGAGCCACCACCAGTCTCCTCCTAGGATTCGGGATATTCCGTCTGTCCAAGCGACAGAGTTCCGTGAGGCCATGCGAAATGTGGTGGGCGGTGTCGCCATCGTGGCGACCGGAACGGCCGCCGAACGGCGTGGACTGACGGTTAGTTCTGTGACGTCCATTTGCATGGAGCCGCCGTGCCTGCTCGTTGGCATAAATGCCGGCTCCGAGGCGCATGACGGGATACTCGCCAGTCGCAGTTTTGGAATCAGTCTTCTCCGCAGCGACCAGGAGGACCTTGCGCTACGTTTTGGCGGTCAGGAGGGCGCGAAAGGTGTTCACCGCTTCGATACCGCGCCCTGGGAACAGGGCTTCCTCGATGTACCGCTATTGCCGAACGCATTTTGTGCGCTCGAATGCGTTTTGTACGACCACAAGCTGGTTGGCACACATACGATCTTTATCGGGCGAATTATCGCGACCCGGGTAGGCCACGGCAATCCATTGATCAACTTCCGGGGCGCGCTTCGAACCTTGCTGCTTGATTGAGTGCGAGTCGCTTGCAAGCACCGTTCAATGAGTGCGGGCGTTCACGCGAGCCTGCGACGAGTTAAAGATCGATGATCTGCATTTTCATGATTTGCGTCACGGAGGCACTATCGTATTTTTCCGCGAGCCGCGCCCCCTGCACGAGCACAAAAGGTGAGATACCGGCTCATGCTGGATGCCTCTTGATACGAACAAGAGCGCGTCCGAGGCAGACATGGAACACAAGGGGTGCCTGGCAACCTTTACCAGTCACGGAGCTGGCGCGCCGATTCAACCGCTGAACCAAGGTTAACCGGCATTATACTCATCTTGCGAAGTGATTATAAAACGCTCAACGTCGGGTTCCATCTCCCCGGCCTGGCATCGACATGTTCAAGGCTGCGCAGCCATCGAAGGATTTCCTGATCAGAACAGCTACAGCTCACTAGAACAGCCAAAACGGTAAGGGCTCTTGAGCTCGCATAATTGCATCCTACCAATCTTGGTAGCTCCGTTATTTCAACCCGCGTAGCATCATTGCCCGCGGCAAGACCAGACTTCAGAGGCAACCTGACCCAACAGTTGGCGGCTCTGAAGGCCTTCGCGCCAGATCATGATACGGCTGAATGCATCTTTATCATGATCTTCTGCGAACGATGAAAGTCGAATTCAAGGGCGTCAGACAACTATGTCCAACAACCCGTTTGAAACCGCGGTGATTCTCGACGGCATCCGCCACTGGGTCGAGATCGAGTCTCCAACGGAGCGGCCGGATCAGCTTAACAAACTGGCTGATCTCGTGGCGTCGGGCTATCGTGACTTGTCGGCCACGGTCGAGCGCCTTGCGGGGCGTGACGGCTGCGGCGATCATTTGGTCACGCGCTCGTCCTGGGGGCAAGGCGTACCGGGCATTCTTGTGCTGAGTCATCTCGACACAGTTCATCCGATGGGATTCATCGAGCGCCTGCCGTTCAAGATCGAGGGCAACAGGGCATTCGGCCCCGGCATTTACGACATGAAGGGCGGCGCCTATCTCGCCTATCACGCGTTCCGGCGAATTTGCGCCGATGATGTCCGCCCGCCGCTCGGCATCACCCAGCTCTACGTATCGGACGAAGAGATCGGCAGCCCGACCTCGCGGGCGTTGATCGAGGCCGAGGGCCGCAAGGCCAAGTATGTGCTCGTGACCGAGCCCGCGCGCGACGGCGGTAAGATCGTCACCGGACGCAAGGGCGTTGCGCGATTCGACGTCTTCGTCAAAGGCACGCCGGCCCACGCCGGCGCGCGCCCCGAGGACGGCTGCAGCGCGATCCGCGAACTCGGCAATGTGATCCAGACCCTGGAGACGATGAACGATCTCAAGCGCGGCGTTACCGTCAATGTCGGCGTCGTCCGCGGCGGCACCAAGCCGAACGTGATCGCCGAAGAGGCCTATGCGGAGGTCGACATGCGGGTGCCGACCATGGCTGACGCCGAAGAGCTGGTGCCGAAGATCCTCGGCATCACCTCGCGCACCAAGGGCGTCAGCGTGAAGGTCACCGGCGAATTGAACCGTCCGCCGTATGGAAAGAGCAACGCCGGCGCCGAACTTTACGAACACGCCAAGGGAATCGCCGCCGAACTCGGCTTCAAGTTGCTCGACGTCTCCAGCGGTGGCGGCTCGGACGGCAATTTCACCGCGCCGCATACCGCAACTCTCGACGGTCTCGGCGTTGACGGCAAGGGAGCCCATACGCATTATGAGCAACTCTACATATCGTCGATTGAGCCGCGCGCCCGGCTCCTCTATCGCCTCTATCAGACACTGCAATGATCTCCGCACCAGAGGAGCCCACGGTCACGACGTGCACCGGATGAAGGTACGCTCGGACATTCGCGTGGCTCGTTCGAACGACGCAAGGTCATAAGCTGCCCTGCCATCAGGCCGACGTGTCGAACACGATCGTCGGATCCCGCCCTGGGCGTTGCCGCGTCAGCGCCGGACAGATGCGACTGAAGTACGACGCAGCGGACGTCACACCCGATATCGGCTGCGAAGACGACGGGCGCCCGATCGCGCAAGCGCGGGCGTTTCTGACAGCGGGCTCATCTGCTTCGAGCCTAGTCTCAATGGGAGGGCGACTTTCTGACGTAGATCGTGGCGCAGAATTGCTGTCGACAGGACACCGCTCGGCAGCGCTTTCCCGGCAAGCCTGAGAGTTTTGGCCTGTTCATACGGGTTGCCGAAAGGGCTTGAATCGGACGTAACGTTAAGTTGTACGATCTTAAGATCGGCGCGTGTCTTCGTCTGCCGTCGGGATTGTGAAGGATTGCGAATGTCTCACCGGGTCAGAACCCACGCTGAATGGTTGGTCATGATCCTCATCCCCGACAGCAAGTCGGTCGAGATGGTTGTGCAGCGTGTCTTGATCGCGGCACTACGGCTCGCAGGTCGTTGTGAACGGCCCGGCATTCCAGAACCGATACTATGCGGCTATCCCAAAGCGAGTCGCCCGCGAGACGATGATGCCAGAAGAGATCAGCGTAGGCCTCGATCCCAAGCCCTTGCAGGGCGCCGCCGCTTCCCGAATTTGAAACCGAACGGCGGGACCACCTACCGAAATCAGTTCGAAGAAACAACGTTTCGCTCGGTTCACACCACTTTCCCGGCGCTGGCTTGGCCTTCTCCTCGCGCAAGTGCGCGACAGCCCATACGACCGCGGAGGTTTTCAAGAGACTTGAGCTGCAAGTGTCGCTGGGCGTGACCGGCGCGACATCGGAAGATATGGCGTGGCATTCTGGAGCAGCAAGTTGAAAGAGCCGGACGGCGTCAAGAAGATCCTGTTGATCGACCACATTGAAGGCCAATGCCGGGCCATTGTCGGCTTCAAAGATGGAGATCCCAGATCGGCGTATATGTGCGGCGAGCCTGTCTGTCAAAAGACCAGCATGACAACCATTAAGAACCGCTTCGTCCCGCAAAAACCGCGTGATCATAGCCTGTACAAAGGGTACCCGAAGCACTCAATCGAGGCCCGCCGAAGTCATTCCGAACTTCGGCTGAACTACATCGGAACCAACGTCTCTTGCGAAGCTCAATCACACGGAGATTGAGTTGGATCTCTGCACATTGATCGAGCGCAACGCTGCGTATGCTCCTGACAAAGCCGCGATCCGTTTCGAGGGACAGACTCTAAGCTACTCCGGCTTCAATCGACGGATCGAGCGGGTCTCGCGCGCCCTCAAGAGCCAGCTCGGCATCGAGAGAGGTGACCGGATCGCGATCCTGAGCCTCAACCGGCCTGACTATCTGGTGCTGCTCTATGCCTGCGCGCGGCTCGGCGTAATCCTCGTCCCATTGAACTGGCGCCTTGCGGCCGCCGAGCAGCTCTTCATTCTGTCCGACTCCGGGGCAAAAGTGCTCGTGCTTGAGCAGTCCTTCAACGCAGTCTTGCCGGTTCTGAGGAGGCCACTTCCTGATATCTCCCTCGTCGGGCTGGACTTTGCCCCGCTCGGCGGAAGCAGGTTGGACGACCTTCTAGACGGAGACTGTGGTGACGGACGCAATCCACGTGCGGACCTGTCCTGCCCACTTCTGATCGTCTATACTTCGGGCACCACGGGGCGGCCGAAAGGCGCTGTGCTGCGTCAAGAAGCGTTGCTATGGAACGGGGTTATGAGTCAGCACATGCATGACCTAACCTCGACTGACCACGCCTTGACTGTTTTGCCGCTCTTCCATGTCGGCGGCCTGAACATCCAGACGACCCCGAGTTTGCATCACGGCGCGACGGTGACAATCCAAAGCCGCTTTACGCCAGAGGCAACGCTTGATGCGTTCGAGCATGACCGGCCCACGCTAGCAGCCTTGGTGCCTGCCATGATGCGAGCGCTGATCGACCATCCACGATGGGCAAGCACGGACCTATCCGCGCTCAAAGCAATCTGTACCGGATCGACGATGGTGCCTCAGCGCCTTGTCGAGCGCTTTGTTGCGCGCGGAGTGCCCGTCTTGCAGGTTTACGGTTCGACGGAGACCTCTCCCATCGCTGTGTATACGAAGCTCGGCGCGGATCTCGTGCCTGAGGGGTCAAGCGGCCTGCCCGGCCTTTGCTGCGAAGCGGCGATCATCGATGATGCCGGCAGCAAATTGCCGCCCGGCACCCCAGGCGAGATCGCAGTACGCGGGCCCAACGTCTTCTGCGGATATTGGAACGATCAACAGGCAACGCGTGAGGCTTTTAGTAATGGTTGGTATCGCACTAGTGACATCGGCCGCCGCGACGCCGATGGATATTTTTGGGTCCATGACCGCAAGAAGAACCTGATCATCTCCGGCGGAGAGAATATCTATCCGGCGGAAGTGGAGCGTGTGCTCATGGGCCATCCGGATGTCGCCGAATGCGCCGTCGTCGGTCGCCCCGATCCGCGCTGGGAAGAAGTACCGATCGCTTACGTGATCAGGCGACCGAGGACCCGGATCGAAGCCGAACCGCTGTTGGCGCATGTCCAATCGCAGCTCGCCCGTTTTAAGGCACCGCGCGAAATCATTTTCACGCAAGAACTGCCGAAAACGGCGTTGGGCAAGGTCCAGCATTTCAAGCTGAAGGAGCTTGACACGGAGTCAAGCCCGCAAGGAGACAGCAATTGAGATGGGCGATTGGCTGGCCGTACTTCCCCACTACACCGCAGGAGATATCGAGACGGCGCAATACCGCCTATCGGTCAGTACCTTCTTACGATGGCGCCGCAGCGAGCTCTTCGTTGCTGGCATGGCGCTTTGTGTTTAACCACGCTAAGTGCCCGGGAGATCGTCGTTGCCTCGGATCCTAATCATGAATGCCGGGACGGCTCAAATGTCGGGCGGCGATCTAACAGCAACTCAACTGTCGCTTCCCGCCAACTCCGCTTGCCGCTCAGCTTGGTTTGCACAGGAGGGTGACCTGATAGTCTCTCCAGTCGTCATCCCGGCTGACCTGTTATCCTTCATTGGCGCGACGCTCAATTTCGACGCGTCGAGTCTCTCTACGCTTGTGCCTGAAGGCGCTCGCGAATCACAGATTCTTAATGATTGCACCCTGCTGTCCAATACTCTCGTCGAGCGACTCAACGGCCATATTCGCCAGAAATCATCTTGGAGAATGTCTCCATGCTACTCTAGTGAAGGCGTAGCGCGCTTGGCGGCGCTGCTGAGCATCCCGCAGAGCGGGGACGATTTCGCTCTGCAGCGAGGGCCGGATCTCTTGAACCGCAAGAGCCACTTCCGTCAACTCGCGACAAGTGTCGCGCTTCCGCTGCCCAATGGATGCGCAACCACGGACTCAAACGAACTATTCAAAGCGGTGACCTCCTTGAGGTCAGAGACCGGCAGCGTGATTGTCAAGCTGGACAATGGAGCGGGCGGAATCGGAAATATCATCCTGACCGGCAATGAAAGCGGACCACTTCCTGGGGCAAGGGATACCCGAACGATTGCTTGGCCATCGTTTGATCCTGAAGCACTTTGGTCTGAGATGACAACAGCATCGTGCAAGACGTTGGTCGTGGAATCGTACCACTTGGCTCATGCCCTGTTCTATCTCGAGTATGAGATAGAGGAGGATGGTTCCATTGCTTTCATCAACAGTGGAAACATACGTCTACGTCGAAGCAAAGATCGATCCGAAAGGGCGCTCATCTGGATAGGACTTGAGCTTCCAAGCGACCTGACGAATGAGCAATGGCTGGCCGCCCAGGCGCATGCCTACCGATTTGTGGAGCTCGCGCGAACGTTGGGATATCGCGGAATGATTAATATTGACGGCATTTTCGCAAGCGACGGCCGGCTTTTCTTTAACGAAGCGAACGGCCGGTGGGGCGGAGGCTCGGTGTTACACAGCATTGCCGTCCGGCTGTTGGGCATCGACTATTCCGGTCGCCACGTCATTTCATCCGTGAGAAACGTCCGATTATGTTCTCTCCAAGCCGCGCTTGATCGTTTCGTCAGGTATGGATTTCTATTTGATGGCAGACGCAAGGAAGGCGTGATCCCGCTTGCCGTCGATCAAGAGGCAGGCACGGTGGAGTGCCTGGTGATCGCGCGCGATCGGGCCGCTGCCCGTAATCTGCAGCACCGGCTATTGACAATGGTCACCTGAGATCACAGGGGTCACGTTCTTAAACTCCTCCATTCATTCGAACCCGTCCCTGCTTCCGAACGTGTGCTTGACACCGGCGTGTTGGGACGTCACGTGAGCATCAGCTTCGTCTCGCTTGAAGTCGATTCCCACCGCGAACCAGGATCCGCCACAAGGGAGATCCAAAGGACGCTCTGCGAAGTGCGCGGCGTCTGGCAGAAGCTGGCTCTCCATACTCAATCCATTCGGAAGCCATTCCAGCTAACGCTCCTCATAGGCCATCGGTAGAGCTTTCGATGATCCGGCGATTCGCGCCGCTGCGTTTTGAACAGAAGTACACCAGCGATCGGCGCTCCCCAGCGTGTACAGGCTTCACCTCATGCCGGAGCCTACATGTGGTGACAAGAACGGCGCCAAATGGCGGCCGAAATACTTGCTGTTCGTACGCGCTTGGATAGACCACAAATTCACCCCCCTCAAAGTCTCTCGCGAGCTGCACAATCACGGAGTACTCGAAATCAGGGTCGCTCTCAGCATCCAAATGGATGCCAACAAAGGATCCGGGAGGCAGACGATGCATTTGGCATCGACGAATCACGTAATCTGACGACGCTCCCAAGATCTTTCTCAGCGCAAAGCTGCGGTCTTTCCTCTCGAGCAGTTCGATGATCTGTCCTGGCGCTTTTCCATTCACGTTGCTAGGAGGGCGGCCGGGCGGGTCTACCCTCACCCGTTTTACGAAGACATTGTGCGAGTCGCCGGCATCTCCCACCCGCACTTCTTCTTCGGGAATCTCAGTCTGCAGCTGATCGATCCTCGCCAAGTCATCTTGGGTGAACAACGTCTGGGGAGCGATCACGACCGTCCCCTTCACCAACAGCTCTATGCGGTATTTCGTGAGAACCTCTTCTGAAAGCAGACGAGATCTATCATTCATTGCGCGCGCCATACGGCTTCACTCCAAGGTTTTATCTTTAAGAGAGGCTTCCAAGTCCTCGAGCGTCGAGCGGAACGCTTGCTCCCAATGCTCACCATCGAAATCGTCTATTCTTATGTTTTCGATCGTTCTGTTATCCAAGCATCGAATATTCACCCTGAACCCGGACGGGTTCGATCGGGGCCTATAGAACGGCTTTACGCCGCAAATCCGGCAAAACGTGTGCCGAGCGATGTTCTTGTTAAATTGATAGGTAGTGAGGAATTCTTCGCCACACTCAATGCTGAGCTTATCGCCAGCCACGAGCAAGTGCAGAAATCCAGACATTTGGCAGATTGAGCAATTGCATCGCACCGCAGAGAGTTCTCGCGGCGCTCGGCAATCTGCGCGAAATTTTCGGCTGCTGGCCGACACGAGGCCTCAAAGCAAAGGGACCGCCGCTAGTTTTTGCGCGTTCTGCGTACACTCGTCCAACATCCTGTGTTCTTGCAGGCTTACAGCAATTGCTATGCCAACCTGGCACTCCTCGGCAACTTTCTGAGTACGCTGAGAAAACGGTCGGGACCGGCTTGTCATTGCAGGTGTTTTGAACCTGACAGGAATTTGCGCGCGGTCAGAAACCGAACAGGATGTGCTCGAAGGTGCCTCATAGGGGACTGTTTCATCTTGAGCAAAGCGAGCGAGAACATCATCGCCACCGCCAACATCTAGATCGCGACCTGCTGCCTGGACGATGAAACGAGGTAGAGAAATCAGGATTGCCGGGGGTCCGTGTGGGCCAATCGACACCTCTATTGTCCGCGTCCATGCCCTGCGACAGCTGTCCGGCCAGAACGATGATCGGGGTAGAAGGGCAATGCACTTGGAGGCTGCCGGCCACATTGATGAATGGTTATCATCGCCGGGATTGCAGCCACCGAAGTAAGCCCCGACCGCAAGAGGGGAGCATGGACCGCAGTATGCAATTTCGACATCTGGGGAAAGTCGAGCGACACATTGCGCTTGGCGCCCAGCATATTCTTAATCAAGAAATGCGTGTCGCAGACATTGATCTTCGCAGATATGATTCGACGTTAGCCCGCTCACTCTTGGAAACGTTTCGGCTCATGCAAGCCCAGCACGTCGCACACCGCGAACGGATCCTTGGAGTGCTACGTCAGTGACGCCCCCTCGGTTGGCAACCGTAGCGGACCTGGGCCCCTGAACGCCGCGAGGTTCGCTTTCGGACCGTTGCGGGCCAATGGGAGCCGGACACGGAGCTTCGTATCGATGCCATCGGCGATGAAATCGGCTCGCACGCACTTGTAGACGAATCCGAAGGCAATCGCGTGTACGCCATTTTAGCCGACCAGGAATTGCCGGTCGAGAGGTCCAAGAAGGCCTTCAAAGACGAGTAATGTCTGGAACCCGGTGCCATCTCTCCGCGTTTAAATAAATTCCTCAAAAAGCGTCTGACGAGAGCTTAAAAGAGCAGGCTTCCATGTCCATGCGGTGGCGCGCGATCTGCTTGATGGTAAGAGCATGAGGCCCCACCTCGATGCTACGAAGCTCGCCCGCGACAGGCTGGCAAGAGCTGATCGGTGGAGGTGGCGCGATGGCAAATGCCATGCTTGACGTCAGAAAGTGATTCCTGCCGTCGTGTCGGGGCGATCACCGGGAACGGCGGCGGACGCCGAACGCGAGCGCAACAGGTGCCTTCTGGCGGAAGCCCGCAGCACGACTGCGCCTGACGGGTTGCGTCGTTGTCAGTCAAGACGGCAAGCGGCCTACACGCCGGCCACTTTTTGTTCTAAGTTGGGGTGAGTTGCAGCGGGTCTCGTCAGCTTCTCGAAAGCCAGCGCGAGGGAGCGATCGAGGGATCGTGACCAAAACAGTCGACAAAGGCCATCGGAGATGAACTTGCCTCGGTCCAAACGCTTCGCATAGAGCGACATGCCCAACCCATGTGCCAAACAGTTTTCACCAGGTCGCCGGCGGCCCAGAAAGATACAGAGGTGGCCGGCGTGAGGATTGCGCTTCAGCTTCCCTGAACCCTCAGCGCCAGGCTCTATATGCCCCGGTGAATGTCGGTGTGACCAGTGGCGAGCCAACCCTGACGCCTTCGGGATCGTAACGTTTATCGTCGCCAGGACTCTCCAGATCAAGCACCGCGGGCTAGTGCCGCAAGATCGGTTTCGAGCTTCGGTTGATGCTTAAAGATAGCTTCAATCAACGCCTGCGCTGGTTGTTCAGCGGCCTCAACCAGCGCCGCTTTCTCAGCCCGCGCAGAGGGAGCAAACACTCGCTTGACGACGGTCGGCGAGCCCTTAAGACCACATTTGGAGACGTCCTCGACGCCGGCGCCGTGCGCGCTCCATTTTACGATTGGCGCACGCGCGGCACGCAGGGCGTCCGCCATCGCGCCGCGCCGTATCTGGTTGGTCCCCTCTAGCATGGTGATGAGACAGGGCAGCCTCGTGTGCAAAACCTGGACACCACCTTCGGAGCGTCGCTCCGCTTCAATTGTACATGCGGCGAGATCTAGAGATCTGACCTTGGCGACGTAGGTTAGCTGCAGCACACCCAGCCGCTTTGCGATGCCGGGACCAACCTGCGCGGTATCGCCGTCGATGGTCTGCTTGCCGGTAAAGATAAGGTTTGGCGGTCCATATTCCTTACCAATTTTTCGGATGGCTGTTGCCAGTGCGTACGTTGTGGCCAGGGTGTCGGAGCCCGCAAAGCAGCGATCGGTGAGCAGTACGGCGCGATCAGCGCCAAAGGTCAGCGCTTTCCGCAAAGAGTCTTCCGCCGATGGCGGTCCCATTGTAAGCACGGTTATTTCACCGCCGAACCGATCGCGCAGCTCCAGCGCGGCCTCGAGCGCGAAGAGGTCATATGGGTTGATGATGGTCGGCACGCCCTGACGCATGATCGTATTGGTCACGGGGTGCACGCGGATCTGCGCAGAGTCGGGAACCTGTTTGATGCAGACGACATTGTGCACGGAGTTGCTCCAAAAGTTGCGACAGCTGCGAGGAGAACAGCAAGTGTTGTACCATCGCACCCGAATTTTAATCATCAAATTACTACAATGGCTTAAACGGATTCGATGACTCCTCTAGCCCGGTATCCCGACGAACGAATACCGACACGCGTCGGAGCTGCAACAACGCTATTCCGCTGGGCATGCCAGCTAAGATAGCTTGCGACAGATTACCGCCGCTAATCACGAGGGCTACGGACCAGTCGATGGTGGACGAAATGGAGTTGGAAGAGGCTTACCACGTCCGATTGTTGGAGCGTTTCGAGCACACCGAGCCGAGCTCCAAAGCCGAGCCCGTTGGGATGCCGTGCTTGCTGACGAGCCCCATCAGGGTGACGAGGCCGACCTGGGTGTAGATATTGATGCTGGCGCCACCGGGCCCGACGCTAATGAAGATCAGCGCGCCGGCGAGCGACATCGGCACCGATATCATGATGATGACGGGTCGACGAAGCTGTTGAACAGCGCGGCGAGCGAAAGATAGGTGATGATCAGCGCGAACAAGAAGGTGGTGATGAAGCCGCCAAACTCCTTCTCCAGCTGCCGGGAGGAGCCTGCGTAGCCGACCGAGTAGCCGGTCGGAAGCGACTGGGCGAGAGAGTCTTCAACGTTCCGAGCGCATCGCCCATTGCAACGCCCAGCATCGCCACGCCGGAAACGGTTGCGGCGTTGACCTGCTGGAAATGGTTGATCGCCTGCGGCACTGTCTTGTTCTCCAGACGGGCGACCGTCGCCAGCGGCAACATCGTGTTGTTGCTGGTGCGGATCTGGTAGCTCAGGAGCTGCTCGGTCGTGAGGCGGTCGTTCTGACGGACCTGCGGGATCATCGTGTAGGAGCGGCCGTCCAGGCTGAAATACTCGGCGTAATTGCCGCCGAGCATGGTCGCCAGCGAACCGCCGAGATCGCTCATCTTCAGCCCGAGATCGCCGGCCTTGTCGCGGTCGAATACGACCGTGCTCTTCGGCTTGTCGATCTTGAGGTCGTTGTCGAGAAAGATGAACTGTCCTGTCTTGCGCGCGTCCGCCATGAACTTCTGGTCGACCTCCTCGAGCTCGTTGAACGAACCCGTCGTGCCGATGACGAACTGGATCGGCAGCCCGTTGCTGCCCGGCAACGGCGGCGGCTGGAACGCCACCGAGCGCGTGCCCGCAATGCCGTCGAGTAGACCCTGCAGTTCAGGTGCCCTGCAGTTCAGGTTGAAGGGTGCCGGCCGCCGCGCTACGCTTGTCCCACGGCTTGAGCACCCAGCCGCCGATCGCCTGCGAGGGCGTGTCGATATGAAAGACGACGCTGGTTTCCGGGCGCTTGGCGATGAGGCCCTAGAGCTGCTGGCCATAGAACTGACGCTGGTCCGACGGCGCCGAATTGGTCATCGTCAGGATGACGCCCTGATCCTCGTCGGGGGCGAGCTCGCTCTTCGACGTCGAATAGAGCCAGGGAATGCAGGCGAACAGCAGCAGCGCGAATATCACCACGACGGATTTGGTAGCAAACACGGATTCGAGGCGGCGACGGTAGGCGGCGGTCAGCCACTCGAGCGCGTGATCGATCTTGTGTACCAGGCGCGCTTCCCAATTCGTGCTATCACGCTCCGTCCGACGTAGCAGCCACGCGCAGTTGGTCGGCGACAAGGTCAACGCGATGACCGCGGAGACGGTAACTGCACCGGCGAGCGTGAAGGCGAACTCGGTGAAGAACGCGCCGGTGAGACCGCCCTGGAAGCCGACCGGCACGTACACCGCGATCAGCACCACGGTCATCGCAATAATGGGGACTGCCGAGCGCGCCATGATGATGGCGTCGTCGACCACGAGCCCAATCGCGAGCACGAGAGCGAGCAGTGTCAGCAGATTGATCGAAAAACCCATCCGCAGCATCAGGGCGAAGGTGCCGATCAGCGACAAGGGCATCGCAATCACCGGGATCAGGACCGAACGCCAGGAGCCGAGGAAGAGGAAGAGGAAGACGACGAAGGTTACGATGCTGACCGCCTCGACCAGCGAATGGATGACCTCGTCGATCGAGCTATTCACGAAATCCGTGGAATCGTAGAGAATCTCACTGGCAATGCCGTTCGGCAGATTCGCGTTGATGTCCGGGAGTACCGCCTTCACGCCCATGACGACGTCGAGCAGGTTGGCGGTCGGCGCGACCTGGATGCCGAGATAGACCGCGGTCTTGCCGTTGAACTTGGCCGAGCTATCGTAATCGTCGTTGCCCAGCGTCACGTTCGCCACGTCCTTCAGACGGATAACGGCTCCGCCGGCCTGCTTGACCACGAGATTACGGTACTGCTCGAGCGAGTGAAGATTGGTGGAGGCGGAGAGATCGACCTGGACCAGGCGTCCCCTCGTCGAACCAAGACTGGCGATGTAGTCGTTGCCGGACAGCGCGGCCGATACGTCGGCCGCCGTGAGGCCGTAGGCTCCGAGCTTGTCGGCGTCGAGCCACGCGCGCAGGGCAAATTTCTTGCCGCCGATCAGCTCGGCAGTCCGCACGCCGGGAACGGCCGGCAGCCTCGGCTGCACCACGCGCGTCAGATAGTCGGTGATCTGGTTCGGAGCCAGCACCTCGCTCGTAAATCCGACGTACATGGGATCGATTGTCTGCCCCACCTTCAGCGTCAGCGTCGGCTGTTGCGCGCCGGCCGGAAGCTGGTTGAGGACGGAGTTGACCTTGGCATTGATCTCCGTCATCGCCTTGCCGGAGTCGTAGTTCAGGCGCAGGTTCACGGTGATGGTGCTGGTGATGCTGCTCGAGCTCACGTAGTCGATGTCGTTGGCCTGGGCGATGGCGTTCTCCAGTGGCGTCGTGATGAATCCGGCGATGATGTCGGAATCCGCGCCGGCATAGGCCGTCGTCACCGTGACGATCGCGTTCTGGGTACGGGATATTGCAGGATCGACAGCGAGGTCATCGAACGCAGCCCGAGCACCAGGATCAGCGTACTGATCACGACGGCCAGGACTGGCGACGGATAAAGATGTCCGTGAAACGCATCGTATCGGCTCTTGCTGCTAAGCTTACTGGTCGACCACGGAAGGCGCCGCCTCGGCGAGCGGAACGTGGGAATTGTCGATCTTGACCGAGCTGCCGTTGCGGAGCTTGATCCGGCCTGCGATCACGACGCTCTCGCGGGGCTTGATGCCGTCGGTCACCGCAATGCGGTCGCCCTTCGCGGGCCTCGCCTTGACGAATGTCTGCCGCGCCGCGCCCTGCCCGTTGTGTAGATTGTCGACGACGTAGACGAGGTCGCCTGAGTCCGCGACGTTCTGGAACGCGGAAAGCACCGCGCTCTCATAGGCCGCCATGTCCTGCTCAAGAGCGCCACGTCCGCTTCCTTGGTGTGGTAGAGCGCACCGCCGTCGATCAGCTTCTGGGTGACGGTGGAGGTCGCGTTCCAGGCGATGGTTCCGGGCGAGAACAGCTTGCCGGTCTCGCTCGCGCCCTACTGCCGGACAGCGTGATCTGCGGCAACAGATTAGCCACACCCACGCCGACGGTTGCCGTGGCCTGGTGCCGCGTCGCCTCTGGCTGGCGGATGTCCGGACGCTGCCGGACGAGCTCCGAAGGCAAGGACACCGGCAGCCGTCCAGGCAGGCGCAAGCTCGGCGAGCGTGACATGCTCGCCGTGATCCTGGCTCGGCAGCCGCCCGAGATAGGCCATCAACTAATTGCGTTGCTGCGCCAATGCTTCTGCAGCGGAGGCAGCGTCGCCTTGGCCTGCGCCAGGGTCGACTCCTGCGCCAGCACGTCGGACTTGGCGACGGCGCCAATCTCGAACCGATGCTGGATGCGCGCGAGCTGATCCGACTCAGGTTGGACGATCTCCTCGGTCGCGAAGATCTGGTCGCGCAGCCAAGCATCGGTGATTGCGGCCGTGTTGACGTTGGCGGTCAGCGCCAGGTAGCTCGCCTCGAGTTTTGAACGTCTGATAGTCGGCCTGCGCCTCGAGCGCCTCGAGCTGCCGGCGCGTGCCACCCCAGAGATCGAGGGCGTAGGAGACGCTGACCGACGTATTGAAGAGCTTGTAGAGCGGCCCTTGCTCGCGTGCCGCCGATCCGGTGCCGGTCACCTGCGGAGACAAGGCGCCCTGCTCGGCGAACACGGTCTCGCGGGCGGCACGTAGCGCGAATTCGGCGGATTCGACGTCGGGATGCCTGCGAACAGCTTCCTCGACGAACAAGGTGAGCTTTCGCGAACTAAGGGCCGTCCACCAGGTGCCCGAGACGTCGTTTCCCGGCGCGAACGATTGCGAATTGCCGCCCGGCGTGCCGGTGCTCGCTGTCGCGGCAAGAGCGAGCCTCGAAGGATGTACGGCCACTCCGCCTGTTTGCAAAACGCCAGTCTTTTTTGAAGCCAAATATAGAACTGTACGGTTCGGTACCGATATTTGGACACGAGATGTTCTGTCAACTAACGAAACTAAGTAGTTCAGTTTCTGAATGTTGTGAAAAAAGCGGCCCAATCGCGGGAATAGAGAATTTGGCGGATAGTCCTGCACGCGGCCCATCCTTCGAGACGTCCGCTTTGGCAGGCTCCTTGAGGATGAGGTCTCGGTGCGTGGAGAAATCTCGATACTCCTCATGGTGAGGAGCGCCGCCCTGCGGGGGGTCTCCGGACGATGCCTTGCATCGCCGGGCGAACCATGAGGCCGAGCACGTGCACCACGTGCGGTCGTTCTGCCGCTGATGGCCGTCTCGAACCTACGTGCGAAGGCGAAGCCGGCGCGATTTGCTATGGGCCGGCGTCGTTGCGGCAGGCCGCCAGGAAAAACGGTACGCTCTCGGCCACGTCCGTGCGGATGTGCGCTCGCAGCGCTTTTGGATCTTCGCCGAACACCGCCCGCATCAGCAGCGGCGCAATCACGAGGTCGAGGAAGAACTGGGCCGTCTTGGTCAGGCGCTCTGGAGCGAAGGCGGCAGAGGCCATGCCGTGCTTCGAGCGCGTGACGTCCTTCAGGACGCCGGCCGCGTGATGCATGCCGCGTTCGCGGATCATGCGCCCGACCTTCGCTAGATCGGGAAAGCGGCGCGCCTCAGCGACCGCCAGACGCCTGAAGTCGGCACTATCGGCGGTCAGCACATGCTTGAGTATCTCGGTCCCGAGAACCGTCAGTCGTTCTTCGAGCGTCCCGCCCGGCGCGCCCCGCTTTCGTACCTTCCTGCACTTTTGCCATGTTGCGCAGGGCGATCGCAGCAAACAACGCTTCATCGGTCGGGAAACGGGTATAGATCGCTGCCTTGCTGGCACGAGCACGACGCGCGATCTCCTCGGCGCTGACGCCGGCGAGTCCACGAGCCAGGAACAACTCGCGCGCTGCGGTCAGGATCCGCACGTCCACTTCGGCAGCCAGGTCCTTCGGCGGTCGCCCCATGCGGACCGTCTTCTGCGACGCCTCTACCTTATGTCGCTTCTCCATTCATCCACCATGGTTTGTCCGCTCAATCAGGCCTTCTGGGGGAGAGAGTGGACGCCATGATTTAGCGACGAACTGGCAGGAAGGAAATGAAACCGCCCGTTTCCGATCCGTCGATTTCGCATGTTGCGCGCCCACTAGATTCAGCGCTTCGAGCGGTGAACTTGCTCAATGTCGCGGCCGTCTCGTTGCCGCAGGTCGGCGACACGGCGGCATCGGTCAGGTGCGGCACAACGCAATGGTATCGACCTGTAGCGCGCCGGCGGGGTTCACCACCGCGTCGCTTAGTCCACCTCTCACCGAACCAAGTGAACTCGCGTTGCCACGGCGGCCCCGCAGGCGGGCGGGTCCTCTCCCTTGAGCTGCCGCCGAGGGGCGGACCGTCCCCTTCAGATTTCGCTGGGATTGGACGCGCCCTGAAACCGCCGAACATTGTCCTCTCATAGGTCCGTGGGTTCAGAACCGCTTGATCTCGATTGCGTACTTCCTCAGCGCGTACCCAATCTGGCGCGGCGTTAATCCGAGCAAGCGCGCTGCTTTTGCCTGCACCCAACCAGATTTTTCCATGGCCGCAATGACCCGCTCGCGATCGGCCATCTTCGAGCCACTTACGAGGACTGTACCGGGAGGCGCCAGTGAGCGCTGTTCACTGCCGACAGGCGGGACCGGCGCGGTCGCTTCAGATAGCGAAGTGATGGGCTTCGCGGGCACTGGCACGGTTGGTGCCGGCTGGACTGTCGCCTCCTCCGATGTAGTTTTCCACAGCATCGCGGAGAGGCACTGGCCGTGGCAACATGCAAAGTCATTTCTCACGATCGATGGCCCGGCCGACAGGGTCGCGGTGCGTTCGATGCAGTTTTCGAGCTCGCGGACATTACCCGGAAAGCCGCAGTTCATCAGCACATCGATCGCACTCGCCTCCAAAGTCAGCGTACGACCGTTCACGCTGTTGAAATTCCTGAGGAACTCGCCGGCAAGCAGCGGAATATCGCTGCGTCTTTCGCGGAGCGGTGGCAGCAGCAAGGGAACAACGCTGATGCGATAGTAAAGGTCTGCGCGAAACTCGCCTCTTGCCACAGCCTCTTCAAGGTTCTTGTTCGTCGCGCCTATGACTCGAACATCGACCTTTATCGTCTGGTTGCTGCCGACCCTCTCGAACTCCTGCTCTTGGAGGACTCGCAGCAACTTCGCTTGGAACGGGGCCGAGATCTCGCCGATCTCGTCAAGGAACAGCGTCCCCTTGTCGGCAAGCTCGAAGCGCCCCTTGCGCGAGCTGAAGGCGCCGGTAAAGGCACCTTTCTCATGACCGAACAATTCAGACTCCAGTACTGTCTCGGGCAGTGCCGCGCAATTCAACTTAATGAAGGGTCGCTTGGCGCGGGGAGACGATTCGTGAATGGCCTTGGCTACAAGTTCCTTTCCGGTACCGGATTCGCCGCGCAGCAGAACCGTGCTGTTCGATTTGGCTACGACCGCGATCTTCTCTAGCAACCCGCGCAGCGCTGGGCTGTCGCCAATGATCCCATGGACGGGTAGCTTCTTACGTTCCCGTTCAGGTTGCCTAAGCTCGAGCAATTTCTTTTGCAGCCGGTCCTTCTCCGCCATCAGCCGCTCGCGATCGCCGGCGAATAAGCGATGCAGCCTCACTGTCTGTCCCACCAGGTTGGCGATCATGGCGAGCAGCCGCGCATCATAATCGAGCCGGAGACTCGACCTTTTGTCACGGACACGGTCGACCGTCAGCGTACCCACGACTTTCGGATCTATGCGGATCGGAACTCCGATGAACGACACCGGCATATCATCCGAGGCACCGAGCACTTCCAGGTCAGCTGCGCTGAACGCCGGCTCCGCTGCCACGTTCTCGGCGACAAGAGGCCTGTCGGTCGCAACGATCTGGTCGATTGCCTTCCGCGGCAGGCGCATCCGGAAGCGGTCGTCGCTGCCTTCGCTCCAGCCGGCGCCCACGGTAATGTCCGGCAACCCGTCATCGTCGAACAGCGAGACGATCCCGTGTCGCATCTGCACAAACGATTGCAGAAGGCCCACGACGTTAGCCAGCGTGACCTCGAGCCGGCAGGGAGCGGTGAGTATTTTCGATATTTCGAAGATGCCGGTCAGCGCGCTCTCGCGCAGCGGCTCGCCCGAGAGCTCGCGCTCCGTCTCCGGCTGAGAGGCAGGTCTTTCGCGTGCGGAAGCGATATGCAGCATGAGGCGGTCTCCGTTATTTTGATCATCCTCCCTGGCACCTTGTTCGGGTTTACGAGCTTCGCTTTGCATGTCATGCTCGATCTAGCGCCATGAGTCGACGAGATCACGTAGAAGCGTAACACCTTTTCATGGCACGACGGTAACCTTACAGCGCCTTGATTTCATTTCTTCGAAATGGATGCGTGACGTCAGCGTAGAACACAAGCTCCAGCGCTGAAGCTCAAGGCAGCTGTGTTGCCCGGCTTGCTTGATTCACAGATGTTGCCCACCATTGATCGGCACCTCGGCCCCCGTGACATAGCTTGCGGCATCCGAACATAGGAAGAAGATGACCTTGGCCACTTCGTCGGGTGTCCCCACTCTGCGCAGCGGGATGTTTGGCACGAGACGCGCTTCTGTATCGGGCGACAACATGTCCGTCCTGATCTCGCCGGGCGCGATCGCGTTCACGCGAATGCCATGCGGCGCATAATCGTGGGCCATTTCACGTGTGAGACTCGCAAGCGCAGCTTTCGACGTCGCATAGGCGCTGCCGGCAAACGGATGCACCCGCGAACCAGCGATCGAAGTCACGTTGACAATCGATCCTGACGCGGCCCTTAGCGCGTCAAATAAACCCCGCGCCAACAGGATCGGGGCCACCAGATTCAAATGGAACACTCTCATCCAGGTTTCGGTTGACGTCGTCAGCGACGTCAGCCGGTCCCCATCGGGCGCCTTCGGCGAGATGCCGGCGTTGTTCACTAGCGCGTGCAAAGGTGCGCCCGCCAAGCGTTCCTTGACCTCCGTGATCAAGCACGCCAGCATCTGATGATTGCTGAGGTCGACTTGGATATGATCCTCGCGCCCGGACTCCCAGAGGCACCGCTCGCCGTCGAGCGTTGGCGCGCGCAAGAAATAATACGCCAACCTGCTTCCGAAAACAGCTGGGCGGTGGCATGACCAATTCCGCGCGATGCCCCGGTCAGCAATATCGCCTTCTGTTCTCCCCGATGGACGCGGGCTTTATCGGAGTGAAAGGGACAGCCCAAGTGTGTCTCCGGCGGTGGACGTCCGACCAGATCGTCATTTGGCAGATCGAGACCCACACCCACGTCCTCTCCTGTAGCGCCGATGGCGTATGCGTAGCAGAATTTGGACCACTACGATGCACGCAAAGGCGCTCCGGCTTTGCGTCCTAATGTCGCGCACGCCAAACGCTTGGCGGATTCGAGACACTGTGTGCGTGCTTTGCGACAGGGATGCCGCATCATCCACACGATGCCTGGAGCCCACTCGGCCTACTGCTAAGATCTAAGATCAGACACCAAGCCGCGCTCTCGTCATCGCGCAACCGAAGGAGCGAGCCGATGAACAGCGCCTCTCGTCGAGGCAACAATCGGTCAGGATGACGGAAACGCTCAGTAGCCGCGTTGACGCGACCTAAACCCGACGCACCGTCTCCGCACGTTAGGTTGGAGCGCCGCGGTTCGGGCAACCAATTGCCGCCCGGAAACATCGTGGCAGTACTGCTCAATGCAAAAAGCGGCCATCAAATCGATGAAGCGGGCTACGACTTTCATGAAGCCGCCAGCTCTTGTGAGGTTTCTTCAATCATGATCAATCGGCTCGCATCGTTCAAATCGAATTCTATGACGCGTGGCAAAGAGGCGCTCATAGCGCGTGAAAGCGCTCGTCGGAGGAAACGGGGCACAATGTCGCATTGCGCGGAGATACATCTCGATGAGCACGAAAAAGCCGCCCTCCGCCCCGAGCGCCGCACTGTGCAATGGCCCGGCCTGAGGCGCCTGGAATCGCTTCGGCATCGTGAAAACATCGGGAAATAGCTGACACCTTCTCAAGGACGAGCGCGCTGTCCATGCACAGGAAGCCCTAACAGGTGTTGCATGCGGTAAGGCCTTCGCCTTGTCGATGGCATTACGGACCTGTCGCAAGGCGCGCTCCGGATCGGCCCAGTAGGGCGCATGCCCCATAATATCCTCGCGCCTTTGCCGTGCCGAACACGAATGCCGATCACGGCATAGGGCTCAAAGTGCTCACGGAAGATGGCATCGATCCGCGCCTGAACTTCGGATCGCGGCTTGATGCTCCGAAAGATCTCTCGTTCAGACTCCTTAACTTAACGCCACATCCGGCAGGCATCGCATTTAACCGTATTATTTGCATCGCTATCTTGCTCGCTTTGGAATAGTCGATCGAGTTCATCGCGTACGCAGCATCCTCTTGCACCGGTTCGAAGAAGACCGGAAGGGCATTGGTGAACGGTTGATCGAGATAACATGACCCCGGCCAATCGATAACCAGGTTCCGTCCGGTCCGCTGCGCAAAACGCAATCGGCACTTGTGCTGCTGGCGAGCTGCGTCGGTAAAACTTCATAGCAGCGCTATCCGCGTAGTGGGTTCTCTCAAGGCTTTACCTCTTTTCTTCCATTCCGAATTGGTGCGTCGGTATACCCGATTTCAGCCGGATGCCCTTTTGCCCTACTCCACCTCGGATGGCCTGGCCTCCCGGACATAGAGGCATGGATGACCGTTCCGTGCCGAACGACCGAACCGGCGGCGTACACCTGGCTTGATTGCGTCCTTCTAAAGCTATTGCAGCTACTCCTGTGGCAGTTGACGCCGCGTTGACCCAGGGCACAGAGCATTGTGAATTTCGTCAACGCAGCAGTCGGCGCCGAAACAATGCCGTCGACACGAAGAAGGGCACTACCGCGTAGACGCAAAGCGCACCGACATGGAGGGCAGCGCCGCCGCTGGTCGCGTGCTCCAGCATCGCCGGGCGAATCAGGTCGACCGAATGCGCCAGTGGCAACAGGCCGGCGACGTGCTGAAATGAGCTCGGCAATTGGCTCATCGGAAAGACAGCACCACACAAAAACACCATGGGCGTCAGGATGAGCGTCTGGTAAAACACGAAATAGTCGTAGCTTGGCGCAAGAGATATGACGACCATTGCCAGACTTGCGAAGACAAGGCCGGTTAGGGCGACTGTCGGCATCGCATACAAAATGGACGGCCAGGACGCATAACCCAGCGTCGCAGCGACAATCCCGATTGCTGTTCCGGCCAGAACGGACTTACTGGCCGCCCACACCAATTCGCCCAGAACGACATCGCCAAGCGTGAGTTGTGTGGACAGGATTGCTTCCCAGGTGCGCTTGGCGTCCATCCGAGCAAAGGTTGCATACAGGGTTTCAAAGGTCGCGGACGTCATGGCGCTGATCGCGACCATGCCCGCTGCCAAAAACGCGATGTACGAGGTCCCCTCAACGCGGCCCACGATTAGTCCGAGGCCAAAGCCAAGGCCAAACAGGTTGGTTATGGGATCTGCGAGGTTGCCGAGAACCGATGCGAGTGCGACCTTCCTCCAAGCCAGGAAGTTTCGACGCCATACCGCGATCCAGTTGGACGCGTTAGTGGGCATCAGCGCGGCATAACTTTCACCCATCTTTCATTTCTCCATCTCGCGCCCAGTCAGCCGCAAAAACACGTCTTCGAGATTCGGCGGCCTCTGCAGAATGCGAAGGCCCGCTCGCCCGCGCAGTTGCACACGTACCTGCTCCGGATATTGCGCATAACAGAACAACGTCTCTCCACTCACTTCGATGTGCCGCGCGTAAGGCCTGACCAGCTCAGTGAGCTCATGTGGATCACCGCCATAGATCTCGATCACGTTGCATCCGATATGCTCGTCGATTAACGCGTCCGGCTTGCCTTCGGCGATCTTGCGTCCACTCTCGAGCACGCACAGCCGATCACACAGGCGTTCGGCCTCTTCCATGAAGTGAGTGGTCAAGAGGATCGTCTTGCCGCGCGAAAGCAGAACTCGCAGGCGTTCCCAAATCAAGTGGCGTGCGTGCGGATCAAGGCCAGTCGTGGGCTCGTCCATGACGAGCAGATGCGGGTCATTGATCAGGGCACGCGCAAGCGTCAACCGCCGTTTCATGCCGCCCGACAGCGCGGCGACGCGCACGTCCGCCTTGCTTTCGAGACGCGCAAACTCCAGCAACGAGGGTACGACCGCCTCGATCTTGCGAGCGCTCATGCCGAAGTAGCGGCCAAAAACCCGCAGGTTCTCTCGTACGGTGAACTCGAGTTCAAGGTTATCGAACTGCGGTACCACGCCAATGCGCACACGTGCTACACGAGCGCGTGCAGGCACAGGCTCATTGAGGACTGTAATCTTGCCTTCGTCGGGCGACATCATCCCGAGGAGCATACGCGCAATCGTGCTCTTGCCGGCGCCATTCGGCCCGAGCAGGCCGAAGCATTCTCCGCGCGCAACCGAGAACGACAGCTCATTGACGATGATCTTGTCGCCAAATGACTTGCTTACGCCGGCAAGGTCGATTGCTGCGGTGGACATGTTCATCTTAGGCCGACAGAAGTCGTTCAGCCGGCGTTGGCTTCCTTACGGCCGCTTTTGTCCAGAGCAAGCCCTCGCACCACACATGCTCAACACGTCCCCATTGGCAGGCCGCAGCAGCATCCGGGAAGAATCCACGTCCGTGGAGGTTGGCGCTCGTATTGCAGAGCAGCGGAATGCCCGTGAGTTGCTCAAATTGGACGAGGAGCTCGGCGATTTTGTGCGGAGAGTTGCGGGAGATTGTCTGCAACCGCGCAGAGCCGTCCAGATGGACGACAGCGGGGACCTTGTCGCGCCATTCCGCTCGAGTCTGGTGATCGAACAGCATGTAAGGATCTGGCGTACCTGGGCTGAAGATGTCTGGCGCGCGATCCTCAAGGCAAATCGGCGCCACCGGTCGGAAGTGCTCGCGACGCTTAATCTCGTTGAGATGATCCTTCATTGCCGGGGAGGTCGGGGCTGCAAGAATGCTTCTACCGCCCAACGCCCGCGGCCCAAGCTCGGCGCGCCCGGAAAGGAAGATTACCGGCTTGTTGTCGGCGAGAATGACCGCAAGTTCACGCAGACTGCACGGCGCCACCCCCCAGTCCGACGGAACCTCACCAGCGTGCAGGGCCGGACCACTGTAGACTGACCATTCCAATGGCCCGAACCCATTTTGCGTCGCCATCGCACTGCAAGCAGCGCCGATTGCCGAGCCGCTGTCATTCGGGAATGGCGGCACCCAGACATCATCGAACAATCCCGTCGAGCGAAGCGCACTGTTCCATTTGATATTGAGACCGCAACCACCGGCTACACATAGATTTCGCGCTCCCGGCAACGACGAGTGCCGCAGCAGAACCATCGCAATTTCTCTGACAAGAAGCCGTTCCAGGAACACATGAAACGACGCAAGGACGTCCTCCGCTCGCTTGGCCTTCAGGCGCAGTGCGCTTGCTTCGAAAAAGTCGTGCATAGCTGCAAGCGACGCTTCCTCATTGTTGATGTCCGCGCGGTAGCGACGAGCCTGCTCCGTGTCGGCCGCGAAGCGCTTTTCGTAGAGCTCCTGAAACACTGCCACGATGCTTTCGTCGACAGAGCCAAGCGCGATGTAAGCCATCAGCTTGCCGGCGATGCCTAAGTCCCAACTGGAGCGATTCGGCTGCCTGTAAGGCCCGAAGTGAAGGCCGGCGGCTGCATAGGCGTGACCGATCATCGGAAACAGGCATCCAATGAGCCGCGCCCCCCGAGGTTCAACATAGTAAAGACGTGGAAAGATGCAGCCGCCCCATACCAGACAGAACGCCGGTTTTCCGACACTGGCAAAGGGGCTGGTGCTATATGCTGACGCGACGTGGCCCGTGACGTGCGGGTAACTCTTATAGGGAAACACCTTGCCGCCGAGGATCAGGCCAAAGCCGTCGACGAAATCAAGAAGGCCCTCAGCATGGCGCTCGACATAGGGCGCCCCTTTCAGCGCGATCGGCACAGCCCCACTGAGAACCTGGAACTGCGACTCAATCTCCCCATCCCAGCCGTCAATGACGAACTGATCAATATCTCGCGGATGCAGGCCATGCTCCGCCAAGGCGAGCACGACTGCATCGAGATTGTCGACGGATTGATAGCATGGATTGTTGCCGCGCTTCTCTTGCTCGGTGCAAAACACAAGCCGCCCGTCCTCGACGACAGCAATTGCCCCGTCATGTGTTAACTTGATGCCGCAGATGCGCATACGCCCCCCTGGCCTAATGACCGACATTTGATTGTTCTGACGAGTGACTCGGCTTCCGGAACAGGACGAGCAAGCAGTCTTCGTTGACCGATTCGGTCTGGCAATGCAGACGCTCGACCTCTGATAGACTCTCGTTGAAGAGAGCAATCACCGTCTCAGCACCAGCAGCGTGACCCCAGCGTTGATACGTGGCATCACGCGCGGACCCGAAAACCAGAGCCCCATTTGGGGCAAGCATACTCACCAGGTTGCGGATAGCCGCGTGCATCTCGGCAATGTTCTTGAGGTAGTAAAGCACCTCGGCCACGACGATCAGATCGAACTGCTCGGCGGTTGAGAACCGTTTGATGTCACAGGTTATCCACGCGATATGTGACCACCTCTTGGTTCGTTGGCGCGCTCGCTCAATCGCCTGTGGCATGACATCGACCACGGTGATCCGTTGGCAATGGGGCGCCAGCATCTCGGTGAATGCGTCGGCAGCAAATCCGACTTCGAGAGCATGCGCAACATCCCCGTTGCAACGCGAGATCCGGAGCATTTGCGCGTAACGCTCCTGCTCGAACGAATTGCTGTCGGGGCGCCATGGATCGTCGACAGCCAACCCGCGTTCCAATAGCTGGTAGTTGTTGTCCGGTGTCACGAGGCATTTAGCCTATTTGTAGGCGCTCGATCGATCGCGACCGCAAACACTCTTCGTCGCGGCCACGCTCGATGGGCGGTCCAAAAGCCCCGGCTTAGGAATTGCGCCAGAACTCACCCCACTTGTTGCAGAGCTTATTCCGCTGGTCGCGAGCGGGATGACGGCCTTCTTTTCTTCTTCGGCTGTCGCGCTGATGACTTTGCGCGACAACCAATCGCTGTTGCTCAATGTACAAAGCGCATAGGCTTTCAACGGCAGCAAGAGAAAGATGTTGATGGGCGTTTGGAGCGAGAAGGCGAGAAACCGCATATCGCGAGCACGGAACGCTGCCACACTGCACCGGACCATCGTCATTGCTGCAATCGTCAGCACCGTCCACCAGGCCACCGACCCGCCGATGACGAACTGTGCGAGCCCAGCCAGTGATGACAAGGCGAGAAGCAGGGGGCCGAGATTTTGCCCGACAACGTCTAGCGTGAGATAACCATCGAGCCCTGGCAGGAGGCGCAACGCAAGAAACGTGTCCCGAAAGGTACTGCGGGCCCAGCGAAGTTGCTGCCGAAGATATGGCCCAAGGCTGTCAGGCACCACTGTTGCCGCGATTGCATCGGGGACATACTCGGTTCGAAACCCCGCCTTGAGCATGAGGATCGTTAGATGACGATCCTCACCGAAATCACTTGGCTTTCCACGGAAGAATTGCGTTTCGTATTGATCAAGCAGCAAGGCGAGCGCAGAGCGACGATACATGGCACATGGCCCACAGCAGCACATCACCGCACCGAAACGAGCCTGTGCCGCGCGCTCCTCGTTGCAAGCCAGCCAATATTCCATATCGATCAGCTTGGTCAGCCAGGTTTCGTTGCGATTGCTGGCTATCAACTGCCCCATGACCGCGCCGATGTCAGGGTTTTGCATCTTCAACACAAGCTTCGTGACTACGTCAGCGGCAAGTATCGTATCCGAGTCGACGTTGAGGACCAGATCGCCGGAAGAGCCACGTATCGCAGCAATCTGCGCCTTGCGCTTTCCGACGTTCTTGGCCAGCAAAATGATGCGAAACCTCGGATCGTTCGCATAGATTGTGTGTACCGGATCTACAAGGTCGCGTTTTGCGGATCCGTCATCGACCACGTGAACTTGCAGTTTTCCAGCGTAGTCCTGGTTTGCAATCGACGCGAGACATTCAGAGAGTGTGTTTGGGTCCTCGTTGAAACACGGCACGATGACATCTACGCTGGGCAGAGCCACCTCGGCTTGTCCGAAATCGCCCCGCAGCGGTAAGGGATTGGCCGGCTGAGCGTAAAGCGCTTGCGCGCACTTGTAGACGGTCGAGAGCAGCGCATAAGACGAAACGACGACAGCACTGGTTGTAGCGAGCAGGTCCATGAGGTGCCAGTTTTGTTCAATGAAGTTGAGGAAGCGGATGGATTTCGAACCCGCGCCGTTGGAGTGCGGGAATCAGATATGACAGCGCCCTCGTCGTCTGATCACGCGAAGTGGCATCCGTGCACGATCTCTCCTCGCCGGGGGGATATCCGTCGTGCAGGAGCACAATTGCCCCCGGGCGAACAGCCGCCAGCACTGAATTCACGATGCAATCAACCCCAGGGCGCGACCAATCTCTCGGATCGACCGACCAGTGCACAGCTGCCAGGCCAGCCTTGGCTGACGTAGCAAGCACGTCTTGTGTCCATATGCCGTAGGGTGCCCGCATGTGCCTGGGCAACGCCTGCGGGCATGCCAAACGGATCGCCCTGCTCGCCGTTAGCACCTCATCGTGTACCTCCGCTGGTTCGCATCTGGACAGATCCGGATGCGTCATCGTGTGGTTTGCAACCTCGTGCCCTTCGGCGATCATTCGTCGAATGAGTTCAGGTTGGTCGGCCGCGTACGTGCCGATAACGAAGAACGTCGCGGGCACCCGATGATGCGTCAGCACATCAAGAACATCCGGCGTGCAGAATGGATTGGGCCCGTCATCGAAGGTCAAGTACACCGAGCGACCTCCGCTGACGTCACCGTAGTCGCGCCGCACCGCAGATAAGGGAATGAGTTCGTTCACAGCTCGGGCCCGTTCCGATCGATAATCGTCCCGGCTGGCCACTCGCCTATTGGGCGTCCAAGCGGGAACACCACCACGAGCTCGTCTTCGATACGGATCGGCGACAAATTAGGGTAGACATCTGGCTGGGTGGAGCGGACCCGAACGCCAGACATGAGGGTCGCCAACCCCTGCCTTCCGACCAGTCTGGTAAGATGTTTCTCAAGGGCGGGCCGGACCGCACCAAAACCGAACGGCATCCCAAGCTCCTGCAGCGCAGGGTACATCACGCGCATTGAGTGGCTGATTCCAAGCCCCTCGAGATCCGGACGCACGGCATAGAGTCCCAGTTCGGCCACGAGAAGATCGATACCACCAATCTTGATCAAGCGGCGTAGTGGACCGATCAGAGCAGCGACACCGCGCGCGTCGTCACCGATTATGCGGACTTCAGGCCTTGCACCGGGCCAACTTCGATTATCTTCGAATGGCTGTGCATTGAGCGCGCCGGTCGGCCCGTAGCTCTTACGGAAGAAGTCGGCAAGGTCGGCATGATCGGCGAGCTGCAGCTCGTTTTCCCAGCGAAGGCTCCACTGGACTTGAGTGCGCGCGGAGGGCCCTTCCGCAGACGCAATGTTCATGGCGGACTTCCCTGCGCAAGTGGGGGTGAGAGCGGAGATGGTCACGTAAGCAACTCGCTATTTGCCGAACCGGTGATCAATCTGAAATGCGCTGGCATGCGGCATCCGCGCTCGGCTTTCCTCGCAGACCGCGCGAGAGCAGACCGACTCGGAATGGATTCCCAAGCGCCTATCTGCACCATGGAGAGGCTCCGCCTCGTCCAAGATCACGATCGGCGCTGCCGCATCGGAGGGCTCGCCATCGATGCGTGAGAGCTCATCAAGGGCGCACCCGACTGGCACCGATCAACTTCGGTGCTATGCATCTTCGACACGCCTTGAGTTGCGATGGACAGGCTCGCCTTTTGGCGAGCCGCCGAATATTTAGCATCCGCAATCTGAGCACGCCGCTTGGCCGCGACAGTAAGGTGAGGCCGAGCACACCCTCAAGTGTACGCGGGTAAACCGGCAATATGAAAAGGGATGGAACAGACATACGAAGGTTTATCGGGACCTGCCTAGCGTCGCATCGCGTGCTCGTCGCATCGAGAGGACGCGACGCAACTGGCGTGGGGCAGCGATACCCACATCCCACACCGTTTCGGCAGATCCTCGCACGTTCAGGAGTTTTTATCGGAGCCCGCGTAGGACCAGCAGCCATCGTCGTATGCCCAATTCATTTTCCAAACTGATGTTTGCTATCCAACATTCCACAATTTGGTAAAATCGATTGTTTCTATAGAACCCATCCACACAATGGATAGACTCACAGCATGCGGTTCAGGGGACCTGATCTAGTCCTTCTCGTTGCGCTCGATGCTCTGATGACGGAACGCAACCTCACAGCGACGGCGCGAAAATTGACCTGAGCCAGCCCGCCATGAGCGCCGCGGTCGCGCGGCTGCGCAGTTGCTTTCGCGATGAATTGTTTACGATGACAGTCGCGAGCTCGTCCCGACGCCCGGCGCGGAGGCGCTTGCAGGCCCAGTTCGCGAGACCCCGCCAATTAAATTAAACGCTTGAATCTGACACTGCGTCAGGTTGGAGTTTTGCCTCCAGCCTAACGCTGGGCTGGCGGACGTCGATGGGCGCATCGAGCGAACTCATGGCTACGGCGCGATAGTCACTTTGGCTGGTCTGCCAATGGCCCTGGACCGTTGCCACTCATTGTGCGAACTGTAAAGACGATCGCGTCGGATAAATAAGACATGCGTTTCTAGGGCATGGACTCTATCTCGTCGCCCTCGATGCTTCTAATGACTGAGCGCAGCCTTACCGCAGCAGCACGCAAGATTAACCTCAGTCAGCCGGCCATGAGCACAGCCGTTGTCCGGCTGCGCTCCTATTTCCGTGATGAGCTGTTTGCAATGAGAGGCCGGGAACTTGTCCCGACCTCACGCACGGAGGGACTGGCGCCCCCGTTCGCGAGGCTCTGATGCACATCCAACTCTCCATTATCGCCCGAGACGCGTTCGACCCCGCGCAATCGACTCGGCGATTCAGGATCGGCCTTTCCGGCTCCAAAGCGGTCGTATTCTTCCGACATGTCGTAGAGCGTGTCGCGCGCGACGCACCCGCCGTCAGCTTCGAACTGGTGACGCTCGCCGATGAGCACGATGAGCTAGTCCGGCGCGGCGAGGTTAATTTTGTTATCCTCCCGGAACTATTCATGTCCAGCGTGCACCCGCGTACAGCCTTGTTCGAGGAGAGGCTTGTGTGTAGGCTGCGGTACGAACGATCAGCTACGGCGACGGCTTACATCGATATATGTCAATGGGCCACGTCGCGGTTAAGGTCGGAGTTGCGCGCAACCCTCCCATCGAGGAGTGCTTTTGCCCGATCGCGGCCTCAACCGACGCACCGACGTTCTCGTGCAGAGCTACGGCATGATCCCGCCGATGCGGGTGGGCACGAGACGCATCGGGGCCATACCATTAAGGCTCGTTAAGCATTTCGAAAGGACGGTGCCCCTCCGGATTGCCGAGCTTGCGCAGCCGTTCCCCACCTTTATCGAAGCGGTCCTATGGCCCGTCCTTCACAACAGCGATCCGGAAAGCATCTGGGTGCGAGAGATATTATTGCAGGAGGCGCCCCGCATGACATCTGCGCCAGACGAGCGCTCCATGATCTGCGCTTCGGAACAAGCGGATACTGAAGGACGCTTGGCGAGAGCTACCTCCCGGCTGTCGTAAGACTCTTGCAAAATGGGCGAAGCTTGCATCCGGCTACATGTCTCGACAGCCGCAATTCCACTTCCCCTGAAACTCATTCTTTGCTCATGAGCGTCCCGCAGTTTCACTGCCCGGCGGCCATCATGAGGCTGTCGCGAGACTCGCACATTGATATCCCCGACGTGCGGGCGGCGGCTCAAGCCGCCTGTTTTTTTGATGGCCGCGCATCAGAGACGAAGCACCACATGCTCAACGCCTCGCTCAAGCCACGCCCTCACGTTCCGAGGCTGCCTTGCGTAGCAGCCTCATAACTAAGATGAGCTCGAAGCTGCTAGCCGTCCACTCTCAAAACCAGTAGGTGCTCCTAATGCGCGCAGCCGATGCGCTTCGCCGGGCGCGACATGACGCACAGCCGGCACGCCGATAGATTACGCAGATGACCGGAATCGCTCGTGAAATTTGCAAAACACCGCGCAACTGTGTTGCCTTGTCGCATCACCTTAAAGCGATCCGCGTCTTCATCGCTCTGCGCCGCCGGTCTGACTTCTTTTGGCCCTACGGCGGCCAAACGTCTTGACGACGTGCGCCGCCTTGACGCAATGGCAAACAAGGAGCCGAACGTTGAAACAGTACAGCGGCGTGTTCGATCCGGAAGAACTCTCGATCTTGGGAAACCTCTTTGATGGTGCAATCACAGCGTTACCGCCATCGATGCGAACGCCTGAAAATCGAACGGCGGTCGCCAAACTCATCTTGGAACGTACAGAGATCGGCGCGTCCGGGCTGGCAAGCCTGATGAACTTGTTGACCACCATCTCCCCACAGGGTTGATCGCCAGCCATTCTAAGGATAGTCACCATCTCTTACGCTGGAATGGAAGACGATCCGGCTAGAGCTTTGAAATAGCTTGAATCATACGTGACGTCAGGTTGTAGGCTTTGAAATTGAACAACATGAGCAGAGCTACACCACGAAGGCGTCGATGGCGCATTGGCGAACTTGCAGAGGCGACCGGAGTAACGGTGCGCGCGCTGCATCATTATGAACACACGGGGCTCTTAGCCGCGTCAGAACGTACAGACGGCGGTCACCGGATGTACGATCGTGAAAGCGTTCAACGGGTTCATCAGATTCGAGCGCTACGTGAGCTTGGCTTTTCCCTTTTAGAGATCGGCAAAGCGATGGAGGGCAAGACTTCACTGATTGACCTACTGCGCAAACATTTGGAGCGGATAGAACTTCAAGTCGCTCGAACAACCCTGTTGCGAGATCGCTTACGCGACATGACGACAGATCGTGAAAGCCAGGTAAGTGTAGATGAGCTGCCCGCCACCTTGGATGCCATGTCTCGGGTCGAGACGCGCCGTCGGACGTCCCGATGCACATGCAAGTTGGCTGCAGAGCGCGAGGAGCGGTGGCGGCGGATCCGCGACGAACTGCGCGATTGTATGGATAGAGGCGAACACCCCTGCGGTGAGCGAGCAAAGGCTGTCGCGGTTGCGGCGCGGATGCTGATCAGCGAAATCGCCGGAGCTGATTCGCGCGTTTCGACGATCCTGAAGGTCCTTGCGCGCTTAAGTGCCCCCCGCAGTCTGGCTGGTTGGGATCCCAGTCTCATGCAGTATCTCGATCTCGCCCTTGCCGGGTTGGAGGATCAGCCGTACTGATGGCCTGAAGCAGGGACGCGCGCAGGATTGTCCGTCGGTCTTGGTCATCTAGAGGAGAACCGATAACGCCTCGGGACACTGGCTCTGATGCGCGGCGGCTGAGTGTGCGGCTCAACCGGACCGATCTTTCCGCCTGGCCTCGTCGATCCTCCCGTCGACGCCATGGTCAGATGTTTCCTCAAAAAGGGGCTTGAACCGCACGTAACGTCAAATTGTAGGCTCTACCGTGGCAGCGGTGCGGCCGAGCTGACGCGCATGAGCTTCGCTTGGCAGCAACAACCGCATCGATATCGGGAAGTAAGTCGGGCCGCGGCCTCTAGCGGTTCACTTCAGGTGAGCATTGGAGCTCTACAATGTTGGATAGGCGTTACGCTTTAGCTGCAAGTGCAGCACTGCTCTTCTGCGCCCTCGCCTCGACTGCGCGCGCCTCCGACGTCAATATTGCCCTGGCCGGTCCCTTGAGCGGAAGCAGCGCTCCGTTTGTCGCGCAAATGCGCGATGGAGCGGCTACCGCCGTCGAGACCTTGAACGCGTCGGGCCTACTTCCCGATACAAAGCTGATATTGACTGTCGTTGACGACGCCTACGATCCCAAGCACGCCGTCGCAGTTGCGAATAAGCTCACAACAGAGCGCGTGCGGCTGGTCGTTGGCAATTTTTGTTCTTCTTCGTCCATCCCGGCCTCCGACGTCTACGACGAAGCCGGCATCATTCAAATATCACCTGGTTCGACAACCCCTCAGCTGACAGAACGAGGCCTTGAGACGGTGTTTCGGATCTGCGGCCGCGACGACCAACAGGGTCTCGTTGCAGCTGAGTACATTCACGGAAACCACCATAACGAGGCGATCGCAGTGCTTGATGACAAGAGCACGGCGGGTAAGGGCATTGCTGATGTGGTTGCAGGACAGCTTCAGAGATCCGGTGAGAACGTCATTCGACAAAGCTATGTGGCCGGCGAAAAGGACTATGCGGCGCTGGTCTCAAGGATGAAGAAGGAGGCGGTGCGGGTCGCCTATATCGGCGGATATCATACTGAAATTGGACTGATCGTACGCCAGACACAAGTGGCAGGTGCCGGCCTCATCATCATGGCGAACGATCCGCTCATGACCTCTGAATTTTGGGCCATTACCAGCAGTGCCGGAAATGGCACGTTGTTCGCCTTCATGCCCGACCCCGCCAAGAATGCCAACACGGCCGGCATTGCGGGCAGACTCAACGCCGCCAACGTGTCCGCCGAAGGCTACATGCTTTACGCCTATGCAGCCGTCCAAGCATGGGCAGAGGCGGTGAAGCGGGCCGGCTCTTTCGACGCTCCGCGAGTCGCCGACGCACTTCGTTCGCGGCCGATCGATGCAGTGATCGGCCCGGTCTTGTTCGATTCCAAGGGAGACAACGCGGCTCCTGGTTTTCTCGTTTACCGCTGGCGCGACAGGCATGTCGAAGCCGTCGAGGAGAACTGATCGGGGCGACGCGTCGCTTGCCGCAATTCAACCGGTGACACAGATGATGAGACACCCTCACGATCTTGGTGCAGCGATACTCGCGTGCACTCTAATACTCACGGCTTTCGGAGCCTTTTTTGTGTTCGCTGTAGCGCTCGCAGAGCTGTCTGATGTCGATCCGCTCGGTAATGAGTTACGTCCGATGATAGATAAATAGTACCCGTGCCACCCTCAGTGTTGCTACTCGACCTTGCCAAGCCTGATTTGATCAGCTCGATGGTTGCCCGCTTTGGTTCACCGGCTCTTCCTCAAGTAAGCTCGCCATGCAGTCTGCAGCGGGCTCGGCGATGTCACCGAAGTGCTGGCGGTTCTTTCCCACAACGTAGCCATGAAACTCAATTTACAGCGACAATCTACCCCATCAAGAACGCATGCTGATAAATGCAGTTGCGTGCTGCAACTTATGGTCGGTCCCGCACCGTGCAAAACACCGCGAACTGCACACGACAAAACGACCAATCGGCGCTCCAGCCGAACCGCTCTCCACGCGGCTTGCGTCAACCTTGTCATCAATGAGAACCCGCTGCCCGCCGACTTAATGGGAGGTTTGTTGCTGCGATCACACAGCAACGCCGATGTACAGGGGACGCCTCTGCCTTGGGCGGAGCCGCCACCAAGCCGGCCGCAGCGACGTGCAAATCGGGGCGATTCGCACGATCCAGAACATTTTCAACGTCAATGTGGTGAGCCATGCCATCGGCGTCCGCATCTTTGCGCGCAGTTTTGCCTTCTAGGACAACCTTCGGCCTGTCAGGCTTGAAAGGCCGGAAGTTGCAGCAGACTTCGCTGAGCTCGATCCTTCTGGACCACCTTCCGACCCAGCGTTCGCGCCGGCGCGCGGCAGATGACCTCTCATTGGGCATTTCCTCCAGCTGGAGTGCAAGTCCAGCCCCAAGAAGGGCGGACAGATGAGGCGATCAAGATTCACGGAGGAGCAAATTATCGCGATATTGAAGGAGCACGAGGCTGGCGCGAAAGCAGCCGACCTAGCTCGCAGGCACAGGACATCCGAAGCAGCGATCTACAATTGGAAAGCCACATTTGACGGCATGGACATTTCTGCGGCCAAGCAATTGAAGGCCCTGGAAGAGGAGAACGCGAAGCTAAAGATGCTTCTGGTCGAGCACATGCTCGGTGTGGCGGCGCTTCGCGAACTCCTGCCAAAGTAGTGGTCGGGACCTCCATCCGTAGATCCTCATGACCCAATCACATCGTGCAGCTCAGGGCACCGCACCCTGACGAGAAGATCAAAAGCGGTCAAACAGCGAGCCAGCCGCCTTTGAGCACGGCGGCATTGACAACCAGGACTCCAGTTCCACAAGCGGAGATGATCAAGTGAAAAGTGGCCTTCCTTCAAGACTAACGTGCGGCATTTTCGACCATTTGGACGACGACGGCCGCGATGTCGCACGACAATACGAAGATCGTCTCAAGCTGGCGGAGGTGTGCGATTCTCTGGGCTTTTACGCGTATCACCTGGCCGAGCACCATTGCACACCACATGGTAGAGGACCGTCGCCGAACCTGTTTTTATCAAGCGTCGCGCAGCGCACCCGGAGACTGCGCGTTGGTCCGCTAGTCCTGTTGCTCAACCTCTATCATCCTTTGCGCGCATTCGAAGAGATCTGCATGCTTGACCAATTGAGCGGCGGCAGGCTCGAGCTCGGTATCGGACGCGGTTCGCTGCCGACCGAATGGGGCTATTTCGGCATCAGCGCGGACGCGGCGCCAGAGCGTTATGAGGAGGCCAGCGAAATCCTAAATGCCGCGCTAAAGGGGCATATGCTATCCTACCACGGCCGATTCTTTGAGCTGAGCGAGATACCTTTGACCATGAGGCCTCATCAGCATCCATATCCCCCCACCTGGATCACGAGCAATCGGGCCGAGTCGGCGGAGTGGGCCGCTGCAAATGGCGCAAATCTGGCCTGCCTAGGCCGCTCCTCTGCTGTCCGAAACATTATGAATGCGTTCCGCGCCCATCGAGCGCGCATTACAACCGCGGACGATCGGGAGCCGTTTCTTGGTTTGCTCCGCATGATCGTGATTGCGCAGTCTGACCGAGACGCCCATGTAGCAGCGGAAACCGCTTATCAGCGATGGCTCGAAAGCTTTAGATTCGTTTACGAGCTGAACGCCATTCCGACACCACCTACCCTGCCGCTGACCTTCGATGCAGCGCTCGAGAGCGAATTATGCGTCGTCGGAACGCCAGCTTCCGTCCGACGGCTCCTTCTTAACCAGATGGAGGAAGCAGGTGCCAACTATCTACTTTGCCAGCTTGCATTCGGGAACCTTCCGCTGGAAGCTTCTCTATACACCGCAACTGCAATCAGATCCGAAATCATCGCTAGCTTTGGCTGATAGTGAATATCCGATGTTAGCGCCTCAGAGGAGCTGCGCATCACGACCTCCATCTATGATCGGTCGTCCGGCCGAACGTGCGTATTCAGGGCCTCCTGCCTTATTCAGCGGGAGGACCACAGACCGATGAGGATTGGATCACCATCATGGCGGCCTCTTGGCCGATGTCGTCGGCGGTGATGTGAACTGATTTGGAGACCGGCGGCATGACGCGCGAGCTCTATTCACTTGCGGTTGGCATCGTGCGTCACCGAGAACGGGTCGTCCACGGTCGCACGCCCTATCCGCGAGTTGGATGCGTCCCATCAAAACTTTCGATTTTACCGGCTTCAACCAAATATCCCATAGTCAGTCGCCGATTTCCGGAAAGCACACTCCGCGAACCACGTGTGACAATGAACCCTTTTTGCTTTGAGCATCGTTGCAGGGCAACTCGAGCCCCCCGTATCCGCATCCCAAATGACACTCCTCCATCCTGCAAATCGCAGCACGTGCCGCCTATAATTGGATGCAGAATCTCAACGCCTCACGCGCAATCTACCGCTTGGTCGCCGACCTATTTGTCATCCTGCTAAAGGCGTCCCAGGAGATTGGCTCTCACGTACTCTTATAGGATGGGATCCATGCGTGCGCCGGCTAGAATTCGGACAGGTAAACTGCGCGCAAAGCCAAGGCAAACCGGACTTGTCGCCCTGAACAGCCTGCCCGCGCCATCAAGCTGGGGCTGTGACGGCCTGCAGGCGATACAAGGCTGTCAGCTATCTGACAACTCCATTGCAAGACACATTTTCTCCGGCCACGAGGTACTGCTGTCGACTTGCGTGACCAGACCGGCTGCGCCGTATCACCGCGCGCTCCCCTATGTCATCGCAGCCGGGGATTTTCACTGCGCTTGCGCGCTCAGTGCTGCTCGGCGCCGGCCGTCCTCATCTGCTGCCTGCAAGCTTGCACCGTGGTCATCTCATTCTATGCGCCGCTCTCGACTGACCGTACGCTTGCACAGCTTTCTGCAGCCGCAATTTGTTCTAGCCACGCGCCTGCAGCCCCTCGAACGGAACAAACGAGGCACCTCTTTACTCAGCCTACCCTGCTTTTGATTACTCTGGAGAAACCCGTGAAACTTGACCCTTGCAATTCACATATACAGGACCTGACCCACCGCATCGACCTGCAGCTGGACATCGTTGCCGCCCTCGTCAGCGAAAAAGGCAACGAGCTCGAAGCGATCCGACTGCTTAATGCACTCACAAACGAAATGATAAATGCGGAGCTAGCGCTCAGTCAGCGCGGAGATGCGAGGACCAGTGGCCGCACTGGCGACGGGAAAACAGTGCGAATGTCCCAAGACCGCGGTGTCTATCATCCAGAAGACCTTCAGGTTTTAGGACGCCTTTTCGATCAAGCAGTGGCGGCCCTACCTGAGGCTCTGCGCACTCCTGCCAACCAGATGAAGATCGCCACGCTAATTCTGTCGCGTGCAGCGGAGTAAGATTCTATTTCGAGTTATCCGTCGGTTGACGGCGCGCTCAGAACCCATTCATAGCTGGGGCAATGGCGTGCTGCGGTTTAACATACCCAGCACCGCAACAAGCCTCAGATTGGATTTGCTTATCGTCTCGCGGAGCGCGTCGCCCCCACCCGACCTTGTCCGTCTGCGGCCGTCAATACGTCGGATTCGAACGGATGCTGTCGCACTAGGCGATCTTGCATGGGCGAGGACACGATTGCACCTCGATCTCAGCTAGGCTTTTCCCGTATCAGGTACTTCATAGCTGTAATATTTTATATGCCGCAGCCAACCGCACGGGCGATGGCGAATGAACGCAACGCATGTGCCGAAGTACAGGCAAGGCCTTCTCGTCGTCCGGTCTAGTGTTTGACGTTGGGCTCAATGGTTCGGCGCTCGTGTTCCGGCGGCATTGACCCTTACCCCACGAACTACACTCCATGGCTTCTTGCAGGACGACACGAACCAGATCATCACAATTGCCTTGCACCTCGTCACCGCTTCTCTACTGCATCCCACTAGAAGCAAACGTCACACCACGGGGTCATGCGCACGGGTCGAACAACGGGACGACGGTCACGCCGCCGACATATGTCAGAAAGCAAACAAACACTGTCCTGATTGCGTCACGCACTTAGAATATGACATCGTACAAAACGGACAGTACTTGGGTTCGACCGCTTCTTAGCTCGAGGTTGCGAATGTGGTGAACGACTTTCCTCAGGTACGACTGTAGCGTCGATTAGTCCGGACCGGGGATGTCCCGATCGGTGTTGAACTACGTCGGGCCGACGTTGCCGGAATGAATGTTACGCGGCCCTCGTGACGTGGGCAACGGGCTTGATCGTCATGCGATCGTGGTGAGCTTGAAGGGTCGCACGCAGAACCGACAATTGCTTATGCGTCTTCAATCGCCGGAAGCCGTTGTTGGCCTCGATCATGCCGGCCGCGACCCATTCGTAAGGCCATATCGGCATCCCGCCAGCGTTTGACGTTGCGCGTGACGCGGCGAATGGTGCCCATCACGCTCTCGGCGATGTTGGTACAGGCGAGCGATCGACGAAGCTCCTTCGGCAGCTTCAACCGGACGACAGTCTGGATTTCGTCGAGGCCTTCGAGGATGCTGGCCGCTACGCCTCTCGTCATGGCGTTGCTCTCCTTTGTGGAATCAGCACCCCGAGCCTACCGGCTCAAGGTGGGCAACGCCGACCTCTTCAGAAATTCAACAGAACCCGAGACATCCCCTCCGGACCGATCTTCCGATTTCTTGGAAGAGCCACCGCCGACAGCAGGCAAATGGGGGCAATCGGCAGAGCAACGCATGCTCGCCTTCAAATGATTTCAAAATCATTGGAATTGAGGTGGGCCACCCCATTCGGTCATCCGCGCTTCAACAAGCATCTATATAAATTCCATTTCAGCGCCGAGATCAGCTCGACACGCGAGCGCGCCTGAGGATCCGATCTCTTGCCTGCTGGATAGATCACAGGCGCTCGCTGCTTTGAACAAGTTACTTCTTTGTGTTCAGGATATCGATTGGAGTTTGAGATGGATCAAATTTCATCCGAGCAAGTGCAGACGCCGGAGGTTCTCGTAGCCGCATTTGATAAGGCGTGGCGCTTTGTCGAGAAGGATCCGCTCCTGGCGCACAATCACAAGACAGTGCTTCATACTCGCTTGCGAGCTTCCCTGCAGTGCTCGATAAGGAACGGCGAACGGAATGCCTTGCATCTGGCGAACGAGGCGATACGCAACTTGCGCGCAGAACTGGCGCCCTCGACTTAAACAGTAAAGTTGCTCACACTCCACTGCAGGAACGTTCGGCTGCGTTACGACCGCATGTGAGCAACCTCGATATATCGCGGTCGAACTCTTCCTTTACAACTATTCTGCTGCGCTGCACCGCGTCTCGACTGACGTTGCCGATGCAAAGCTCCTGACGCTACGAGACCAGCCAGCTAGATCCACGATCGTAGACGGTGGCGGGACAGCCGGCGGCAAGACGAGTTGGTCGTTCAGGGGCAGCACTCCCTAGATTTGGCGAAAATCGCTGAACAGCGATCGTG